>NZ_JADPLO010000030.1:0-41057 GCF_015667765.1 Bacteroides sp. 1001302B_160321_D4
TCCGATCTATCATCAAAATATAACGGTAAATCAAAGCGTAATCCATATGTCAATTTTAAATTAGGTGTAATAGAATATTCATCTTGTGCATAAGCTCCCAACATACCAAATGTCAGTTCAGCTCCCGGAGCGTCTTTTCCATTATATCCATAAGTAATGCCATACAGCATCGGTTTTTCTCCCGTCATAAAATCGTCCATTGAAGCATAACGATAATATCCATAAGGAGCACGTAAATATGAATTCATGAAATACTGTCTTTCAAATGTTGCACCGGCAGTTATCAAATGGTTTCCTTTATTAATAGTTACATTGTCAGTAACACTAAATACATTATTCTCGACATCATTAAAAGGAGTAAACAATTCTGTACCCAATGTCATATACTGCTTACCGTCCTTGTAAATATCAACCATTGGAAACGCATCTCCCTTAGTTGTACGAGAATCTCGGATATGGGTATAAGTCACTAATAATTTGTTTTGTACTGAAGAAGAAAAATTGCTATTCAACTCACCGGAAAGAGACGTTACAATATTTCTAAAACCATAGTTGGAATTTCCAAATGCAAATGCATCAACCCCATAACGGTTTGAATTAGCTTTAGTGATTACCGAAGAGGTTGAACTAATACTAGCATCATTTTCTGATTTCACTGTGTTAAAACGTAATGACAGTTTATGACTTTTATTAATATTCCAATCCAAACGAGCCATAAGCTTCCAATTTTTACTCTCGAAATCATCAAATTTATCATAACTTCCCGGATCATATCCATATTTATCCTTTACAAAATCACTTATTGTCTTCAAATCCTTTATCCAAGTTCTAGAAATATGATTTTGATTATCCCCACTTCCACCTTCTTCTTGACTAGGAGTCCACAAAATACCAGGGCTAGTACTATTTTCTAATTCTCCATTTACAAAAAAGAATAGTTTATTTTTTATTATCGGAGCTCCTAATGTAAAGCCATACAAACTGGATTTATAACTTTCCACATTAGGAACGTCAACATCGTTAATAGATTTTCCTATAAAATTCTTTGGTTTCTGATATGTATAAACTGTTCCCTTTAATTCGTTTGTACCACTCTTGGTTACAGCATTAATAGAAGCTCCCGTAAAATTGGAATACGTAACACTATAAGGAGAAACATTAACGCTAATTTCATCAATTGCATCAAGTGAAATAGGCTGCGCATCTCCACCCGGCAAATTATTAGTACTCAAACCAAAATTATTGTTCAAAGCTGCACCATCCACAGTTATTGTATTATAACGTCCATCACGTCCGGCAAAAGAATTACTGCCACCCGCATAAGGAGAAAGTTTAGTAAAGTCAGTAATACTACGATTAATAGTAGGCAATGTCGTTAACTGACGCTCACTCACATTCGTTACAGTCCCCATCTTCTCTACTGTTTTCTGTGCTGTTACTATAACTTCATCCAATAATTCAGAACTTTCCTTTAAAACTACATTTAAAGTGTATACTTCTCCTAACGATAAATTTACACCTTTATAAATAGCAGTCTGATAACCAACATAAGAAACTTCAACTTTGTAAGGACCACCGGTACGCATACCTTGCAAATTAAATTGACCACTGATATTAGTCACTGTACCATAACGTGTACCTGACGGCTCGTGGATTGCAACCACAGTCGCTCCAATGATAGGTTCATCTTGTGCTGTAACCTTACCACTCATACTAGAAGTGGTAACCTGCGCACTAACGGTAGCAATGACCATGAGCATCGCCGCTACTAAAAAAGATCGCATTCTCTTTAACATAAATGTAGTTGATTAGTTAATATAAATTGTTTGCTTTTAAAAACTGTGCACAAATATAATTAATAATATTTAGAACTACATTACGATTATACTACAATTTTTTAAGAGAGATAAACGTTTTCCCTTGTTATAAAACGATAAAGGCTCTACAATATTTGCAGAGCCTTTTATTTTGAAACAGAAAGCATTATAAATGCTTCAATCTATTACTTTATACTAGTCAGTCATTAACTTTCTATAACGAACGCGTTTTGGTTCTTCATTTCCCAAACGTTTCATTTTGTTTTCTTCATATTCTGAATATGAACCTTCGAAGTAGAATACATTGGAGTCTCCTTCAAAAGCAAGGATATGTGTACAGATACGGTCGAGGAACCAACGGTCGTGCGAGATAACTACTGCACAGCCGGCGAAATCTTCCAAACCTTCTTCCAAAGCACGCAGAGTGTTTACGTCGATATCATTGGTAGGCTCATCGAGCAACAGTACATTACCTTCTTCTTTCAAAGCCATCGCCAAGTGTAAACGGTTTCTTTCACCACCGGACAATACACCGCAGAGTTTTTCCTGATCGCCTCCGGAGAAATTGAAACGGGAAAGGTATGCACGCGCATTCACGTCACGTCCACCCATGCGGATCAACTCATTACCACCGGAAATTACCTGATATACGCTCTTATTCGGATCAATATCTCTGTGTTGCTGGTCTACATACGCCACCTTTACAGTCTCTCCTACTTCAAATTCTCCTTTATCCACTGTTTCCAATCCCATAATCAGGCGGAACAATGTCGTCTTTCCCGCACCATTAGGACCAATCACACCGACAATACCATTAGGAGGAAGCATAAAGTTCAAATCGTCAAACAACAATTTATCACCGTATGCTTTAGCCACATGTTTGGCTTCAATGACCTTATTACCCAGACGGGGACCATTCGGAATAAAGATTTCAAGTTTCTCTTCTTTCTCCTTCACGTCCTCATTCAGCAATTTGTCATAAGAGTTAAGACGTGCCTTACCTTTCGCCTGACGGGCTTTCGGAGCCATGCGTACCCATTCCAACTCACGTTCCAGTGTTTTACGACGTTTGCTGGCGGTCTTTTCTTCCATTTCCATACGTTTGGTCTTCTGTTCCAGCCAGGAAGAGTAGTTACCTTTCCAGGGGATACCTTCACCACGATCCAGTTCAAGAATCCATCCGGCAACGTGATCGAGGAAGTAACGGTCGTGCGTCACAGCAATAACCGTACCTTCATATTGTTGTAGATGTTGTTCCAACCAATCGATAGACTCTGCATCCAAGTGGTTGGTAGGTTCGTCCAGCAAAAGCACATCCGGTTTCTGCAGCAACAAACGGCAAAGAGCTACCCGGCGACGTTCACCTCCGGAGAGATTTTCTACCGGCTGATCTTCAGGCGGACAACGGAGAGCATCCATCGCACGCTCCAACTTGCTATCCAGATTCCATGCATCAGTTGCATCAATGATATCTTGCAATTCACCCTGGCGAGCAAAAAGAGCATCCATCTTATCCTGATCCTCATAATACTCCGGTAAACCAAATTTCTGATTGATCTCTTCGTATTCTGTCAGTGCGTCAACAATGGGTTGCACACCTTCCATCACTACTTCTTTTACTGTCTTTGTGTTGTCTAAATAAGGTTCCTGTGCCAAATACCCCACGGAATATCCCGGAGAAAACACCACTTCTCCCTGAAAGGATTTCTCCAAACCGGCGATGATCTTCAATAACGTTGATTTACCAGAACCGTTCAAACCGATAATACCGATTTTCGCTCCATAGAAAAACGACAGGTAAATGTCTTTCAGCACATTCTTATTAGGAGTGAATGCTTTGCTCACTCCTACCATTGAGAAGATAATTTTTTTATCGTCAGCAGCCATAATGTATGATTATATATTGTTGATAATGGCACAAAGATAAGAAAAATGTTTGAATTCTTTTGGAGTTATAAAAAAATGTTCTACCTTTGCACCCGCATTCGAAAGAAAGCACTGAAGGATTGATTCGCTAGCTCAGCAGGTAGAGCACAACACTTTTAATGTTGGGGTCCTGGGTTCGAGCCCCAGGCGGATCACGAAACATAAAATTAATCCCTTGATAATCAGTCGTTATCAAGGGATTTTTATTTTAATATTCTTCACATATACTTATTCTACAAGCATAGAGCGACACGGTAATTCGATTATAAAAGTAGTACCTATCCCCAGTTGGGAATCGACTAATATCCGCCCGTTCATCTTCTCGACGATCAATTTGCAGATAGGTAAGCCCAAACCGGCCCCTTGAGCAAAGGAATCCAATTTCTCAAACCTTTCGAATATCTTTTCAAGCATATTCTGCGGGATGCCCCGACCGGTATCTTTAACACCGATTCTGACAGATTGGTGATCTACCTCATAGAAGATTTCCACGTGTCCGGTGGTAGTGTTCTTTAAGGCATTCGAAAGGAAATTACTCAAGATCTGTTTGATACGCAGTCTATCCAGTTCTACCAGAGAATCATGTGCCGGATAGTTAGTCAGAAGTTCAACGCCGGATGGTACTTGATGAGCATACTCCGCTACACTCTCGTCAAGAAGCTCGGTAAGATTAACCCAGTCCGGACGCAATTCCAGATAACCGGATTCTATTTTAGAAAGATCAATTACATCATTAATCAGATTTAATAATAGTTTGTTGTTATGTCCAATCAGAGAATTATATAGTTCCTTTTCCGCTGCATTTTCCGTACTAGTCAACAGGCTTGAAAAGCCGACAATAGCATTTAAAGGAGTACGGATTTCGTGACTCATATTAGCCAGGAAAGCAGACTTTAACCGATCGGACGCTTCAGCTTTATCACGTGCCTTGACAAGCATTTCTTCTGTCCTTTTCAGTTCTGTGATATCATAATTGATGCTGATAATTTCGATAATCCGGTCTTGCGGGGCATATTTCTTCACTAACAGATTGACATGCGTCCATGTGTATGTGCCATCCTCCCTAAAGACACGCATCTCTTTGCTAAGTTGGGTGGTAAGTCCATTTCGTGCGTCGTCCAGAAAACGAATCAACAAGGCACGGTCATCGGGGTGGAAATGCCGGTATGTGCCAAAGATGTCGGACAACGGAGTTTCATACGCTTCACCCACATTTCTGTACCAACTTTTTTGGGCATAGCCGTGTCCACTCAAAATATTGAAGTGGGCATAACCGACCTTGGCATAATCACCGACCAGTTCAAAGAACTCCTCAAACTCCTGAATCTTATTATAGGCTACCGTTGTTTCTGTCTTATCCGCATTAATCAATAGATAGTTTATTGGTTGGTGTTCGCTATCATATAATGTAGTCACTTTAGTCACTAAATCAATTGTGCCCTGTTTCTGGGTATTCTGATAATACGAACCAACCTTCGAGAAGTCATAACGGAAAGTAAAGTCGGCATCTTCATTTTTCTTCAGCCGTTCTTTCATTTCTTTCGGAAAAATAGGATTATCAAAAATATTGATACCCAATACATCTTCTTTCTTCTCTATATGAAACATTTCTAATTCCTTATCGTTCAGATCCACCAATACCCCATCCATATCGTATAATTCGATACCAATAGGCAAATACTTGAAAATGTTAGATAAGAGACGCTCACTGTATTGCAAAGCTTGGTAAGCAGATGCCATATCAGGACCATCTTGCACTTCGGATATACCATAGATGACTTCGTTTCCGTCTTCATCCGTTTCTTGAAAGCATACCTTGCTACGTACCCAAACAGATCCTTTCACCGTATCAAGCAAATACACCACCTCCGGCCATTGATACACACCAAAGGAATGAAAAGTTGCAGAATGTTGCTCCTCTTTCTGAATACGTTTATTGAAATCGTCAAAACTGATAACTCCGGTCTGATCCAGACCTAATAACTCTACTATAAAGTCAGAACATTCATAATTCGCAGTTGATAAATTGGCTTTCCACCATCCCATATTAGCGTTAGCCATCAACTGCGAGAAAAAGGTAAAATCTTGTAGTCTATTCATAACGCTATTTATCATTTTATTATTTTTCGGGCGCAAAAATACAGATTGGTAACAAATCTAACTTTCAGAAAGACACTTTTTTTAGCATATTATAAGAAGATTATTTGTGATTAAACTAAAAAATTTCCGGTTAAAACTTTCTCTAAAAGAGATTATTTCAACCGGAAATTTTACAATCGTCAAGTTCCTTATTTTACTTTTTCAAGGACTGATAAACAGCTTTTGCCATCACTTTAGCCCCTTCTTCATTCGGATGGATCTTATCCGGAAACAATTGGGGCATTCCGTCCATTGCTGCGTGAAGATCGATGACAGACAAGTTATTTTTCTTGGCAACCTTCTTTATCATCGGAATGATTTGTTTAGAGATGATATCATCGTTGATATTATCACCGGTCTGATAGGCTTTAGAAGGATAACAAAGATAAATCTTCGGTTGAGCTGGCAACGCTTTGAAAGCATCGACCATTGTTTGCAGATCTTTCGTGAAGTCGACCTTATATTTCCAGTTGAATGATTTACTGTCATTCGTACCCAACTTGATAACAACGATATTAGGATTGAAAGCCAGCGCATCCTGATAAGCTTTTTCATTCATATAAGGATGATCGCCCTTGTTCAGCAGAGTGCGGGCACTGACTCCGAAATTCTTTACCCAATAAGCCTCTCCCAACATACGGCTCAACACGGCCGGATAACTGTCACGATCACGATTCTTGATACGTGCTCCATACGTAATACTATTTCCAATGCAAGCTACACGGATAGCATCTTTATGAGGTACTTTGAAACTACGGAGCCAAGACGTCAGTTCGTCCAGCATTTCATTCTTATAGAGGAAACCCTCGCGAATTCCCCATCCATGTCCGCCGGAAGGGTAAATATGAAGCACTGAAGGAACATTGTTCTTGTTCAGCGCCAAATAATAATTAACTCCGTTAGCAGGCGGAACGACTTTATCATCATCACTATATACGATAAAAGCACGCGGTGTATCTTTCGTCACTTGCTTTTCATTAGAATATTCAAGTTCCAATTCAGCAGAAGCATCTTTTCCCAAAAGGTTGTCGTGAGAGCCCCTATGGGTATAAGATTTATCCATCGTAATCACAGGATAAAAAAGAATCTGAAAATTCGGACGAAGTTCGGGCTTAGCATGAGTGGCAATGGTAGAAGCCAGATGTCCACCGGCAGAAGAGCCCATGATACCAATGTCATTCGGGTTCAAATTCCAGACATCAGCACTGTCACGCACCAATTTCATTGCTGCTTCAGCATCCGAAATGGGTAATGTACGATCACCGTTCGGCATCCGGTATTTTAGCACAATCAATGCAATACCTTGTTTATTGAAATAGGGCGCCCAATCACAGCCTTCGTGTTCGAATGCCAAATGTGAATATCCACCTCCCGGACACGCAACCACAGCACGCCCCGTTGCCAGTTCCGGCGCAGGAAGGAATACGCGAAGTGAAGGTTGTTCAATATCAAAAGGTTTCGGAGCATTTTGCGCTACCACTCGTGAACCTGCTAAAAAGAGAAGCAGCAAGATAAAAATAGTAGAAAATTTCTGTTTCATAGTATCTATGTACTTTGATTAATGAATAATTAGATGCGCGAAGATAGTAATTTTGCATATCTTTGCACCCCATTTTGATTAGAAAAATTATATGCAAGGAATAAAGAATCTGACACAAGGCCCTATCAACCGTCAACTGTTTAATCTGGCAATGCCGATCATGGCAACGTCGTTTATCCAAATGGCATATAGCCTCACAGATATGGCGTGGGTAGGACGACTGGGAAGTGAAGCCGTAGCCGCCATCGGTTCTGTCGGAATCCTGACCTGGATGTCCGGTTCTATCTCCTTATTAAATAAGGCGGGATCTGAAGTGAGTGTCGGACAATCCATCGGTGCGCAAAGCCAGGAAGATGCCCGCAGTTTCGCGTCTCATAACATCACGATTGCTTTGATTATTTCCATCTGTTGGGGCACACTCCTTTTTATATTTGCAGAACCTATCATACGCATCTATGAACTCGAGGATCATATTACGGCCAATGCCATCCAATATCTGCGGATTATTTCTACCGGATTGCCTTTTATTTTCCTTTCCGCTGCTTTCACCGGAATTTATAATGCGGCAGGGCGCAGTAAAGTCCCGTTCTTTATCAGCGGCACAGGATTGATACTGAACATCATCCTGGACCCGCTCTTTATATTCGGTTTCGGGCTGGGAACCAACGGTGCGGCATACGCTACCTGGATTGCAGAAGCAAGTGTTTTCCTGATTTTCGTTTATCAGTTGCGTTGCCGGGATGCCCTGCTTGGCGGCTTCCCTTTCTTCACGCGGCTAAAGAAAAAATATACACGGAGAATCTTTAAACTGGGATTACCCGTAGCTACTTTGAATACGTTATTTGCTTTCGTCAATATGTTCCTTTGCCGCACCGCCTCGGAACAGGGAGGACACATCGGACTAATGACTTTCACCACCGGAGGGCAAATTGAAGCAATCACCTGGAATACCTCACAGGGATTCTCCACCGCACTAAGTGCCTTCATCGCCCAAAACTACGCCGCCGGACGAGTGGAACGGGTACTTAGAGCCTGGTATACGACTCTATGGATGACGGGAATCTTCGGAACATTCTGTACATTGCTATTCGTGTTCTTCGGGAATGAAGTTTTTGCCATATTCGTCCCCGAACAGGCGGCCTACGAAGCCGGAGGTGTATTCCTCCGTATCGACGGATATTCGCAGCTTTTTATGATGCTCGAAATCACCATGCAGGGAGTATTCTACGGCATCGGACGCACCATCCCTCCTGCCATTATCAGCATCAGTTGCAACTATATGCGTATTCCGCTTGCCATCCTGTTTGTACGGATGGGTATGGGAGTGGAAGGAATCTGGTGGGCAGTCTGCATCACCACGGTTGCCAAAGGGTTAATTCTTTTGAGTTGGTTCATTATTATTAAAAAGAAGTGTTTGAGTATTCCTTCAACGATAAAAGGATAATTATCATTTCCCTTTATTAACAAACAAAGGGGCTCTTCCGAGTTATTTTAACTTAAAAAGTACACGCTTGCCAAATAATATGTATCTTTGCATTGTTATTAATAATGCGAAGTGATTCGTATAAAAACATTTTTTATAAACCAATTAAAAAACATCAACATTATGAACAAGATGAAATTTATGGTTCTCTTCATGAGTATTGCCATGATATTTGGTAGCTGTGGAAGTATGAACAACACTGGTAAAGGTGCTGCTATCGGTGGTGGTTCGGGCGCTGCACTAGGTGCGATCCTGGGAGGTGTTATCGGTAAAGGTAAAGGTGCTGCTATCGGTGCTGCTATTGGTACGGCAGTAGGTGCAGGTACAGGTGCTCTTATCGGTAAAAAGATGGACAAAGCAGCAGCAGAAGCAAAACAAATTGAAGGCGCACAAGTAGAACAGATAACAGACAACAACGGATTGCAAGCCGTGAAAGTAACATTCGACTCGGGTATTCTTTTCACTACCGGTAATGCAAATCTAAGTGCTGCTGCTAAATCTGCTTTAAGCAAGTTTGCCAACAATGTGCTCAACCAGAACCGGGATATGGACGTGTCTATCTACGGATATACCGACAACCAGGGCTGGAAGAACAGTACTGCTGCACAAAGCCAGCAAAAGAACCTGAACTTATCACAAGAACGTGCGCAAAGCGTGTCCAGTTACTTGTTGAGTTGCGGTGTTTCCACCAATCAAATCAAGAGTGTACAAGGAATGGGTGAAAGCGATCCCGTTGCAAGCAATGACACTGCTGCCGGTCGCGAACAAAACCGTCGTGTAGAAGTATACATGTACGCAAGTGAACAAATGATTAGAGATGCACAAGCAGCTACTCATTAAAAAATTACTGCGCTATACGCGCAACCTGCTGATTTTCTTCTTTGCATCAACACTACTGGCCGTGATTATTTATCGTTTCATGCCGGTTTATGTAACTCCGTTGATGGTTATCCGAAGCGTTCAGCAAGTTTTTTCAGGAGATAAACCCACGTGGAAGCACACGTGGGTTTCTTTTGATAAGATATCTCCCAACCTGCCGATGGCGGTCATAGCCTCCGAAGACAACCGTTTTGCCGAACACAACGGGTTCGACCTCGTAGAAATCAAGAAAGCGATGAAAGAAAACGAAACACGCAAACGGAAACGGGGAGCAAGCACCATCAGTCAGCAGACAGCCAAGAATGTATTCTTATGGCCGCAATCGTCGTGGGTACGCAAAGGGCTCGAAGTCTACTTTACGTTTCTCATCGAACTCTTCTGGTCGAAAGAGCGAATCATGGAAGTCTATCTCAACTCTATAGAAATGGGAAATGGCATCTACGGCGCACAAGCAACCGCAAAAAATAAGTTCGGAACAACAGCCGACAAGCTGACCCGGGGACAATGTGCACTCATCGCCGCCACCCTCCCCAACCCAATACGATTTAACTCGGCGAAACCTTCGTCATACATACTAAAACGACAAAGTCAGATATTACGGCTAATGAATCTAGTTCCTAAATTCCCACCGGAAGAGAAGGCCGTTGAAAAGAAAAAAAGCAAAAAAAAGAAAAGCAAATAACAAGAAAGAATTTATAACCTAGTTTAATTTACGATTAGACGATTTACAATGTACGATTGAAATAACTATTGGAATCATAAGTACTTATCTTTGCATGAGTATTCCCTCATTCACAATTCAAACTTCAATCGTACATCGTAAATCATCTAATCGTAAATAAAATAGGTTATAAAAAAGGAAGGAGCAATGAGAATCTATCTTTTTGCTCCTTCTGCTAATAAGCTTGTTTGTATGCGTTATCCTCATTTATACAAAATCTTTCAATTCCTGTTGTAAACGTTGACGTGTGAAGAATATGCGGCTCTTCACTGTGCCTAATGGTAATCCTAGTTTCTCTGCGATTTCGCGGTATTTAAAACCAGATACGTGCATAGAGAAAGGAATCTTATACTCCCGGGGGAGTCCGTTGACGATGCGGTGCATTTCTTTCAGGTCGTAAGCACCTTCCGTACTTTCAAATCCTGAATCTTGTGGCAGATTTAAGTGATAATAATTATCGGTTGTGTCAACAAAAGTTTGATCGCGTACTACTTTACGGTAGTTATTTATAAAGATGTTACGCATAATAGTGTACATCCATCCTTTGAAATTTGTGTCCGGAACATATTTTTCTTCATTATCTAATGCTTTTAAAGATGTTTCCTGCAATAAGTCATTTGCTTCTTCACGGTTGGCCGTCAATTTATAAGCAAAACGAAGCAACTCTTCCTGTACTCCAATTAAATCTTTTCTGAAACTTAAACTTTTCATACTTTAATGGTTTTATGGTTAATATTTCGTTTTTCTCGATGTTTGCAAGTTTAAAGGTATTTTGCTTATCAAGCAGGGTAGGATCCGTTATTTTTTAGGGTGAAATTCTATCAATTGACAGATTTTGGGTGCTTTCTGACAGTTTTTAGGTGGTATTAGCGAAATTTACCCCCTACTACTTGGTTAAAAGAACCAAATAGATTACTTTTGATTTTATATTATTAAATAAAACAAAAAGCTATGACCATACTTATTATTGTAGGGATTATTGTATTGCTGGGCATCTTCTTTGCTTCCATGTACAACTCATTAGTGAAATTGAGAAACAATCGTGAAAATGCGTTCGCCGACATCGATGTACAGTTGAAACAACGCCATGATCTCATTCCCCAACTGGTAGACACCGTGAAAGGATATGCCGCACATGAAAAGGAAACGCTCGACCGGGTGATTCAGGCACGTAACGGTGCAGTGGGCGCAAAAACGATTGATGATAAGATAGCTGCCGAAAACCAGTTAAGCTCTGCTCTTGCAGGATTGAAAATCACTCTCGAGGCTTATCCCGATTTGAAAGCTAATCAAAATTTCCTGCAATTACAGGAAGAAATTGCTGATGTAGAGAATAAACTGGCTGCTGTCCGCCGTTACTTCAACTCGGCAACTAAAGAATATAATAACGCCGTACAGACATTCCCATCGAATATAGTAGCAGGAATGACCGGATTCCAAAGAGAAATCATGTTCGACCTGGGGAAGAATGAACGTGCGAATCTGGATCAGGCACCTAAAATAAGTTTCTAAACTCTTTATTCACACCGTCCACTCAATTACAAAAGTTGAACACGCATGCAATACGTCGGAATCCAAACACAGCAGAGCCGGAATAATCTGCGCTCTGCGTTTCTACTGTTCCTGTTTCCCTGTCTCGTGGCAGCACTCCTCTATTTATCCTGCTACCTGTTGGTTCTTTTTGGATACGGAAAGAGTATGGAAATAGAAATAATGCCAATGGTCAATCATTTCTTTCTCTCTTCGTTGCCATACACCATGGGGTTCGTAATCATCTGGTTTCTGATTGCCTACTGGGCCAACACAAGCATTATCAATTCTGCCACCGGTTCCAAACCGCTGGATCGTATAGAGAATAAGCGCGTTTACAACCTGGTAGAAAACCTATGTATGTCGCAAGGCATGAAGATGCCGAAAATCAATATCATCTATGACAGTTCTCTGAATGCATTTGCAAGCGGCATCAATGAACGTACATACACTGTTACCCTCTCGGAAGGTATCATCAAAAAACTGAATGATGAAGAACTGGAAGCAGTGATTGCGCATGAGCTAAGTCATATCCGCAACCGTGACGTGCGCTTGCTGATAATATCCATCGTCTTTGTCGGTATCTTTTCCATGCTGACAGAAATCACCCTATATACCATCACACACATACGTGTACGCAGCAACAGCAAAGGTAGTGGCGGCATTTTTCTTTTCATTCTACTCGCTTTAGTGATAGCCGCCATCGGTTATCTTTTCTCAAGCCTGATGCGTTTTGCCATTTCACGCAAACGCGAATACATGGCAGACGCGGGATCGGCAGAAATGACAAAGAATCCGTTGGCACTGGCCAGCGCTCTCCGCAAAATATCAGCAGATCCTGCTATCGAGGCAGTAGAGAGGAAAGACGTGGCGCAATTATTTATACAGAATCCTAAAAAGAAATCGAAAAGCATATTCAGCGGAATCAACGGATTGTTTGCCACTCATCCTCCCATTGAAAAACGAATTGAAATACTGGAACAGTTCTAAAAGCCTGTTCTAATTTTCTTCCCAAGCGTTTTTATTCAAAAGTTGATTATGCCCTTAATTGGTCTAAACTTATAAATAACAGGGATTTCTGTTTAATTTTCATTAAAGGAAACAGAACTATCCCTGTCTTTTTCTTATATTTGGTTGTTATACATATATACATCAACCTAAATACAACTGATATGAGAACGAAGAAACAAATCTTTATGCTGTTACTAGCTTTGCTAGTGGGCATCCCTACCCTTTCGGCTCAAAGTAAAAAGGAAAAGAAAGAACAGAAGAAAGAAGCCGTAAAGAAGCTGGTTGAATCTGAAAACTACAAGATAGATGTCAACACCGCCATGCCAATGCGCGGACGCTCCATCCCTTTGACATCTTCCTACTCACTGGAAATCAGAAACGATTCGGTCATTTCTTATCTGCCTTATTATGGACGGGCTTACAGCATCCCCTATGGCGGAGGCGACGGGCTAAATTTTAAAGCTGTGCTCAAAGAATACAGTATGGAAATGGATAAGAAAGGAAATGCCGTCATCGAGTTTATCGCACGCAATCCCGAAGACAGGTATGAATACAGAGTCAAAGTATTCCCCAATGGTTCGGCAAGCATTGATGTCAATATGCAAAACCGTCAGTCCATTAGTTTTCAGGGGGAGCTGTATATAAAGGAAGAGAAGTAAGAAACAAAAACAAGTAAGAGAAACGGGCTAAATAATTTTGTATTATTAGGCGTGGATTGCACGGATTACACGGTTGTTAGAATGATGATTACCATACAGCGACCGTGTAATCCGTGCCTAATTTTATAATATAAACTATTAAGATAATATACTTATTAGCTATCCGATAGAAACAAGATGAATACATTCACTCGGGCAGTATCTTTTTTATTCTTCCGGCTCTTCCCCACCTTTTAATATAGGCAGGCAAATGTGATATTTTACAGCTAAGATGCGAGTCAGAAATACGGCTGATCCGCCAATCAACTGACAAGCGTAGGACTCCATACCTGCGAGATCGCAAATCCAATATGCAATACCGCCTACGACGCAAGCCATTGCGTAAATCTCCTTTCGGAAGATAAGAGGTATTTCATTGATAAATACGTCACGAATCACCCCACCGGCTGCTCCCGTAATGCTACCCATGATAATCGCCACCCAAAAAGGATACCCCAGAGCAATGCTCTTGCCTACACCTACCACGGTAAACAGTGCCAGACCGATGGTATCAAAAATGAAGAAAGTATTATTGAGCCGGATGAGCCAGCGTCCGAAACAGATGACCCATAACAAAGCCAGTCCTGTACAAATCAGATAGATAGGGTCAGTCATCCATCCCGGTGTCACGTCGAGCAGTACATCACGGATGGTACCGCCGCCGATAGCCGTAGCAAGTCCTACCACATAAGCGCCGAACCAGTCGAAACGTTTCGCCGAAGCTAGTCGGATACCACTAATAGCAAAGGCAAATGTGCCTATAAAATCAAGAATTTGAACGAATGTGGGCATATATTTGTTATTTTGTATGCAAAGTAACGAATAAATTCCGTAAGAAAATGTACTTTTGCTTCACGAATTAAACCGAATTAGGTAGAAACAATATGAAAATAACAATTGTTGCGGGGGCACGCCCCAATTTTATGAAGATAGCTCCCATTACACGCGCTATTGAAGCCGCACGGGCGCTGGGTAAAAGTATCTCTTACCGACTGGTTTATACCGGGAGGAAAGACGATACGAGTCTGGATGCTTCTCTCTTTTCGGATCTCGACATGAAAGCTCCTGATGTATATCTGGGAGTGGAAAGCAGTAATCCAACGAGTTTGACAGCCGGAATCATGGTAGCCTTTGAACAAGAACTGACGGAGAATCCGGCACACGTAGTCCTTGTGGTAGACGACTTGACCGCAACCATGAGTTGTGCCATCGTTGCCAAGAAACAAGGTATCAAGGTAGCACATCTCGTAGCCGGAACCCGTTCTTTCGATATGAAAATGCCGAAAGAAGTCAACCGTATGATTACAGACGGACTATCCGACTATCTGTTCACAGCCGGCATGGTTGCCAACCGCAACCTGAACCAGACGGGAACGGAAAGCGAAAACGTATACTATGTAGGTAACATTCTGATTGATGCCATCCGCTATAACCGGAACCGCTTGCTCAAACCGATATGGTTCTCCGTCTTGGGACTGCAAGAAGGAAATTATCTCCTATTTACTCTCAACCGTCGTGTATTACTCGGCAATAAGGAGAATCTGCGTCAGTTGATGAAAACAATCATCGACAAGTCCGCCGGTATGCCTATCGTTGCACCGCTACATACCTACGTACGTAATGCCATTAAAGAGTTGGACATCGAAGCTCCGAATCTCCATATCATGCCGCCGCAAAACTACCTGTTCTTCGGTTATCTGATAAACAAGGCGAAAGGAATCATAACAGATTCGGGAAACGTAGCCGAAGAAGCGACCTTCCTGGGTATTCCTTGTATCACACTCAACACGTATGCCGAACATCCGGAAACGTGGCGCATGGGAACCAACGAACTTGTCGGAGAAGATCCTGCCCTGCTTGCCAAAACCATGGATACACTGATGCACGGTGAATGGAAACGTGGCGAACTTCCCGAACGTTGGGACGGACGTACCGCAGAGCGTATTGTACAGATACTTACGAGCAAATAACATTTACCCGGCATGTTCCATTCCGTTTCCCGGCATGGGACTGTTAGTTTCACGCCTTGAAACTAATAGTTTCACACCGAGAAACAAAGTGTTTCACACCGAGAAACCAACAGTTTCATGCCGGGAAACAAAAAGTTTCAAGGGTCGAAACAAAAAGTGTCCTACAACGGGAGCAAAGGTTTCAAATACCGGAACCGGGAGAACGAAATGCCGAAACGCCCTTATCAATAAGGATTAACAGCGGGATGTTCCTTGAATTATCGGACGATATATGCTTGTAAACAACAAAAAACGATGGGTAAAAAAAGTTATATATTCTGTTATCCTTAGAGTTATTTGTTAACTTTGCAGCCCTACTACAAACGTTATGATACAACGATATAACAAAATACTTATACTGTTCTTACTCGTATTGGTAGCTTCCAATGCTTTTGCGCAGCAAATTAAAGGGGTAGTCACTGATTCGATTACCCACGAGCCATTGATGTATATCTCTGTTTACTACCAGGAAAAGAGAGATATGGGTACCATCACCAATATTGACGGAGAATACAGTCTTGAAACCCGCAGAAACGGAGGAACACTGGTGTTCTCCGCTGTAGGTTATATCAGTAAAACGGTTCGGGTTGGTTCCAACAATCAGACAGTGAACGTTAAGTTAGCTCCGGATAATGTGCTCCTGAACGAGGTTGTCGTGAAACCTCAAAAGGAGAAATATTCCCGCAAAAACAATCCGGCAGTGGAATTCATGAAGAAGGTAATCGAACACAAAAAGGCACAAGTCCTCGAAGTGAACGAGTACTATCAGTACGACAAGTACGAGAAGATGAAAATGTCTATCAACGACCTCACACCGGAAAAACTTGAAAAAGGTATCTACAAAAAATATTCATTCTTAAGAGACCAAGTGGAAGTGTCGGAAACAACCAATAAGTTGATTCTCCCTATTTCCGTACAGGAAACGTCCTCGCAAACCATCTACCGCAAAAATCCCGAAAACAAGAAAACGATTATCAAAGGAAAGAACTCTAATGGTATAGAAGAATTTTTCTCTACGGGAGATATGCTCGGTACCGTATTGAAAGACGTATTTGCCGACATCAATATCTACGATGATGATATCCGGTTGCTTCAGCAGCGTTTCGTCAGTCCGATCGGTAACAATGCCATCTCATTTTATAAATATTATCTGATGGATACATTGATGGTAAACAAACGCGAATGTGTCCACCTTACTTTTGTTCCGCAAAACTCGCAGGACTTCGGATTCACCGGCCATCTGTATGTATTGAATGATTCTACATACGCCGTTCAGAAATGTACAATGAACCTGCCTAAAAAGACCGGAGTCAACTTTGTCAACCGCATGGACATCACGCAACAGTATGAGCAACTGCCCAACGGCAACTGGGTATTGGCGGATGATGACATGACCGTAGACCTTTCCTGGAATTCCAACAAAACAGCAGGTGGATTGCAGGTGGAACGAACCACGAAATATAGTAATTATAAATTCGATCCTATTGAACAACGACTGTTCCGGTTGAAAGGCAGCGTGATAAAAGAAGCGGATATGCTCTCGAAAAGCGATGAGTACTGGGCGAGTGTCCGTCAAGTACCATTGACAAAGAAAGAAAGTTCGATGGACGTATTCGTCAACCGTCTCGAACAGATTCCGGGATTCAAATACATCATCTTCGGAGCGAAAGCACTGATTGAGAACTTTGTAGAGACAGGAAGCAAAGAGCATCCGAGCAAAGTGGACATCGGCCCTATCAACACCATGATTTCGAGCAATTACATTGATGGTACCCGTTTCCGGTTGAGCGGTATGACTACGGCTCATTTCGACAAGCACTGGTTCTTGAGCGGATACGGAGCGTACGGTCTGAAAGACGAACGCTGGAAATATAGCGGAACGGTGACTTATTCGTTCAACAAACGCGATTATGTGGTTTGGGAGTTCCCGAAACATTATCTTTCGGCAACGTACAGTTATGATGTAATGTCTCCGATGGACAAATTCCTGTTTACGGATAAAGATAATATCTTCTTGTCAGTCAAGACAACGACAGTAGACCAAATGTCGTATATGCGCGACGCCACCATTAATTATGAACTCGAAACGCTGACCGGATTCGGAGTGAAAGCCATGTTGCGACACCGTAACGACGAGCCTACCGGCAAACTGGAATACCTGCGCAATGATGCCGCACAAACCCGTGTGCACGATGTCACGACTTCCGAAGCAAGTCTGACGCTGCGCTATGCGCCGGGCGAATCATTTGTCAACTCCAAGCAACGCCGCGTGCCTGTGTCGCTGGACGCTCCTATCTTTACGCTCACTCATGCCATGGGTTTCAAAGGAGTATTGGGCGGGGATTATAACTTTAACCGCACGGAAGCAAGTGTGTGGAAACGTTTCTGGCTCCCGGCTTCCTGGGGAAAGATTGATTGCAGCGTGAAAGCAGGTGCAGAATGGAACACAGTTCCTTTCCCGTTGTTAATCCTGCCGGAAGCCAACTTGTCCTACATCACCCAGCGCGAAACGTTCAACTTGATTAATAACATGGAATTCCTGAACGACCGTTATGCTTCCATGTCATTATCCTACGACATGAATGGAAAACTCTTCAACCGTATTCCTCTTATCAAGAACCTGAAATGGAGGGAAATGTTCCGTGTACGTGCTTTGTGGGGAACATTGACGGACAAGAATAATCCGTTCAAGAGCAACAATCCCGATTTGTTCCGTTTCCCGACACGCGACGGTAAGTTCACCAGTTTCGTGATGGACCCGAAAGTGCCGTATGTCGAAGCAAGTGTAGGTATCTACAACATTTTCAAGTTGCTGCACGTTGAGTATGTACATCGTTTCACTTATCGTGATAATCCGGGTATCAACAAAAACGGTATCCGCTTCATGGTATTAATGGTATTCTAAAAAATTATGCAACCACTAGCAGAACGGTTACGGCCAAAGACTTTGGATGATTATATCGGTCAGAAACATTTAGTTGGACCGGGGGCTATCTTGCGGAAAATGATTGACGCAGGACGCATCTCTTCATTTATTCTCTGGGGACCTCCCGGAGTGGGTAAAACAACCCTTGCGCAAATCATTGCCAACAAACTGGAAACCCCTTTTTATACGTTAAGTGCCGTGACTTCCGGTGTGAAGGATGTGCGCGAAGTGATAGAACGTGCCAAGAGCAACCGCTTCTTTTCACAGTCCAGCCCGATTCTGTTTATCGATGAAATCCATCGGTTCAGCAAGTCGCAGCAGGATTCTCTGTTGGGAGCGGTAGAGAACGGAACAGTCACGCTGATTGGCGCAACAACGGAGAATCCGTCGTTTGAGGTCATCCGCCCTCTCCTGTCCCGCTGCCAGCTTTATGTGCTCAAATCTTTGGAGAAAGAAGATTTATTGGAACTTCTGCAACGTGCCATCACCACGGATGCCGTATTGAAAGAGCGCAAAATTGAATTGAAAGAAACAACCGCCATGTTGCGTTTTTCCGGTGGAGACGCCCGCAAGCTGCTTAATATATTGGAACTCGTTGTGCAATCGGAAACGGAAGAGACTGTCGTCATCACCGATGAAATGGTGACCGAACGGTTGCAACAAAATCCGCTGGCATACGACAAGGATGGGGAGATGCATTATGACATTATCTCCGCTTTCATCAAGTCTATTCGTGGCAGTGATCCCGATGGAGCGATCTACTGGCTTGCCCGTATGGTGGAAGGAGGCGAAGATCCTGCTTTCATTGCCCGCCGACTGGTGATTTCGGCTGCCGAGGACATTGGTTTGGCAAACCCGAACGCACTGCTTCTCGCTAACGCCTGCTTTGAAACATTGATGAAAATCGGCTGGCCCGAAGGACGGATTCCTTTGGCTGAAACAACGATTTATCTGGCTACCAGTCCGAAGAGTAATTCGGCATACAGCGCGATCAATGACGCACTGGAGTTAGTCCGTTCAACCGGTAATCTGCCTGTCCCCTTGCATCTGCGCAATGCTCCGACCAAACTGATGAAGCAACTGGGCTACGGACAGGAATATAAATATGCACACAGCTATGAAGGTAACTTTGTCAAACAGCAATTCCTTCCGGACGAACTGAAAGACAAACGGATATGGCAACCGCAAAACAATCCGGCAGAGCAGAAGCATGCCGAACGGATGATACAGTTGTGGGGAGACAAATTCAAGAAATGATATTTTCAGGCATAGATTACACGGATTACGCAGATGCTTCATGCAAAGCATATTTTAAGAAAACGTGAAATCCGTGTAATCCGCGCCTATAATATCAATATGTTGTTAAGAAAACACGTATAACTTATTATTAATATTGAAATTGAAATGAAGATTGTAGTTTTAGACGGCTTTGCCGCCAATCCCGGAGATTTATCTTGGGAAGGTATGAAAGTTCTTGGAGAATGTACAATTTATGATCGTACAGCTCCGGAAGAGGTATTAGAACGTGCAGCCGGTGCAGAAGCAATTCTGACTAACAAGGTAATCATCAATGCAGACCACATGGCTGCACTGCCCGAACTGAAATATATCGGTGTATTGGCTACCGGATACAACGTGGTAGACACAGCTGCTGCCAAAGAACGGGGAATCGTCGTTACTAATATTCCTTCATACAGCACCGCTTCCGTTGCTCAAATGGTATTTTCGCATATCCTGAACATCACTCAACAAGTGCAACACCACTCCGAAGAAGTGCACAAAGGCCGTTGGACAAACAACAAGGATTTCTGTTTTTGGGACACTCCGTTGATGGAACTGCGCGAGAAGAAAATCGGTCTGGTAGGACTGGGAAACACCGGATATACCACAGCGCGTGTTGCTATCGGTTTCGGTATGCAAGTGTACGCATTGACTTCTAAATCTCACTTCCAATTGCCACCGGAAATCAAGAAGATGGATTTGGATCAATTGTTCAGCGAATGCGATATTATCAGTTTGCACTGCCCGCTTACACCGGATACACGCGAAATGGTGAATGCACGCCGTCTTGCCATGATGAAGCCGACAGCCATCTTAATCAATACCGGTCGCGGACCGCTTATCAACGAACAAGATCTTGCAGATGCTTTGAACAGCGGTAAGATTTATGCAGCCGGCGTAGACGTGCTTTCTACCGAACCGCCTTGTGCCGATAATCCATTGCTGACAGCAAAGAACTGCTACATCACTCCGCACATTGCCTGGGCAACCATAGAGGCTCGCGAACGTCTGATGAATATTGCAATCAGCAATCTTCAGGCTTACATTTCTGGCAAACCGGAGAATGTAGTCAATAAATAATTAGCATTAGTGTAATTCATAACGAGGGTGTCATAATGCCCGAAGTGTTTAGGCACACACGTTAAGTATAAAATATATAAAAAGCTCCCCTTATTTTATCTCTCTACCATGACTTAGAGTGATGTTAAATAAGGGGAGTTTATTTATTCCGACTAGAATCTCTATTTCGAAATTCTATATGGACAATGTATGAGTGTATGGACAAAGTTATTAGTACACAGACACAAGACTAATATACAAATAATATATTAGTATGAGTGTCCTCCTTCATCCATTTCTTTCTCGGTAATCTTATGTCGGTCGATACTACGCCAAGCGTAGAAAATATAAGCAATCACGAACGGAACAAGAATAGAAACATAAGCCATTGTCTTCAGTGTAAATTCACTGGAGCAGCTATTGGCTAATGTCAATGAGCTTTGCAGGTCGGTATATGACGGATAATAGGCAGTGTTGTTGTACCCTGCTACCAGTAGCAAAGACAAAACAGTCAGTACCGTACCGATTCCTACAAACCAGATACCTTTATCAAAAGTCTTTTTAAGCAATGTCTTTCCGATACCGAAAAGAACCAGTACCACCCCAATCAGGAATAAAACCAGCACTACCGGCATTTCGATAAAGTTTGTGAGATACTTGTATGGCTGCATATAAATTTCCTGTGTTTCCGGGTTAACGGCAAATCCTTCGGACACCAATGTACGAATGACAAACGACAAAAAGAATACAAGGAACAAGACTGTGTTATTGCGTACTGCACGACGACATTTGTCAGTCAGTTCTTTGTCATCAATATTATTAATGAAATAGAGTGCTCCCAATACACGGGCAAGGAAGAAGACAGCCAATCCGAGAATTACATTCCAGATATTCGTCAACGCATCCAATCCGTGCCAGCCATTTCCCCAATGACTGATTACCGGCATAATAGTGTCTGTCATATTGGCCTTATTAATATAGAAATCAGAACCGGTGAAGAAAGTAGCCACCGCCCCGCCAAGTAACACAGGACCCACTACCCCATTAATCACCAAGAAAGTCTGATATGTCTTTTTACCTAACAGATTTCCTGCCTTACTCTGAAACTCATAACTGACAGCCTGCAATACAAAACTGAAAAGTATAATCATCCAAAGCCAATAAGCACCACCGAAACTGGTACTGTAGAACAACGGGAAAGAAGCAAAGAAAGCTCCTCCAAACGTCACCAACGTAGTAAACGTAAACTCCCACTTACGCCCGGTAGAATTCACCATCATCTTACGATGCTCTTCGGTTTTACCCAGACAGAACAATAATGAATTACCTCCCTGCACAAACAATAAGAACACGAGTATGGCTCCCAGCAAGGAAACGACAAGCCACCAATATTGTTGCAAAAATATATACATAAAATTCAAGTATTAAGTAATAAGTATTAAGTATTATGCGTCCGGTCCTTTCTTGATAGCTTTCACCATAATTCCGACACCTGCAATCAGCATCACTGTAAACAGGAGCAGGAAGATAAAGAACGTAGTTTGCACGGAGCTTACATCCAGTTTGGAGATAGCAGCCATCGTAGGCAACATATCGCGGATAGCCCACGGCTGACGACCACATTCGGCAACCACCCATCCGGCTTGTCCGGCGATGTAACCCAAAGGAATTGTCAGCAGAGCAATCCAGTGCATCCAGCGCATCTTACTCAAATCCTTTTTATAGATAAAGAAAAGAACGACTATAAAGAACAGGATGAAATATCCGCCCAAGATTACCATTATACGGAATGCGTAGAAGTTGAGAGGAACATTCGGAACCAGTTGGTTCACGTCTTTGATATATCCGTAGCCAAAATAGGGAATATTTTCCTGCAATACATTATATGCAATCTTCGCATCTTCCTCGTGTCCGGCACTCTTTGCAGCACGATAGGCAGCCAATGCGCCGATAGCCGTTTTACCACGTTCTATCTTCTCGGCAGCAGAGAGAGCCTTCGATCCGTCTTTCAACTGATACCCACCTTCGATGATATTCGTAATGCCCGGAACGTAGCCGTCCACATTACGCTCGGCAAGGAAAGAAAGCATACTCGGGATTTCAAAACGGAAGAGGAAAGGATCTTTCCCATCGTTGTAAGTCTTCTTTTCAGGGTTCAATACTCCTATTCCGACCAGACCGACATTCGTTCCGCCTTCATACAGACCTTCCACTGCTGCCAGTTTCATCGGTTGTGTCTGGGCAATCTGATAACCGGAACCGTCACCCGTCCAAACAGAAAGCAACGATGCTACCAATCCGAAGATTGCACCAATCTTGATACTGGCCAGTGCAAACTCACGATTTCGTTTCTTCAGCAAGTACCAACAACTGATACCGACCACAAAAATAGCACCCAACACCCAGCCGGACAATACCGTGTGGAAGAACTTATTGACTGCTACAGGCGAGGTAGCCACCGCCCAAAAATCAACCATCTCATTACGGACAGTGTCAGGATTGAATTCCATGCCTACCGGATGCTGCATCCATGCGTTGGCAACGAGAATCCACCAGGCGGAAATCGTAGCTCCCAATCCCGTCAGCCAGGTGGAAGTCAAGTGGAAACGTTTACTTACTTTTCCCCATCCGAAGAACATGACCGCAATAAACGTAGCTTCCATAAAGAATGCCAAAATACCTTCAATAGCCAACGGAGCACCGAAGATATCCCCTACAAACCACGAATAATTGCTCCAGTTCGTACCGAATTCAAACTCCAGAATCAAACCCGTTGCCACACCGATGGCAAAGTTAATACCGAAAAGTTTCATCCAAAACTGGGCAGTCTTTTTCCAAAATTCGTTGCCTGTTTTATAATACAGCGTCTCCATGATTCCCATCACCACTGCCAGTCCGAGTGTGAGGGGAACAAAAATCCAGTGGTACATGGCTGTCATCGCAAATTGGGCTCTCGACCAATCGATCAGCGAGGTGTCAATACTTTCAATCATAATCCTATGTAGTTTAAGAGTTAAAAATCAGTAGATTTATCGGGGATGGCACGTTCTATCAGTTCATTTCCCACGTATGTACCTTTGTCGGCATCCGTTGGGTGGTCGCCGAGGAAATCAGGGAAAAAGAACATTTTGAGGATGAAGAACATGACGAATAATTTCAGCAAAATAATAACCCATAGAGTACGTCCTAAGGTCATACTACGGAAGCCCTCCAAATAGAAATTCCAGATCGTAAGCAGTGTATTCTTCATATGTTTACGTTATAATTTGTAATGAGTACAAATATACATTTTTTATAATTAAAACAAACAAGTAGTCAAAAAAGTTGCAAGATTTGTCGTGTTTTTCTTCAAAAACCTACCTATCGACAGAAAAAAATCATTTAACGGCGAAATAACGTCATCCGTCTATCGTTTTTGCGGCATATATAATATGTACGTACCTTCGCTAACAGTAAATCAATAGAAGTATGAATATGATAAATGTAAGAAGATTGACAGTGATGACATTTCTTGGAGCAAGTATGCTGTCCGGCATATCTGCCCAGGTTTCTCCGCTGCAAGTCGATACGCTGAAAGAAACGAAAATCCCGGATCAATGGGACTTGCAGTCATGCATCGACTATGCAAAGGAGCAGAACATTACAATTCGCAAGAACCGGATCACTGCGGCCAGCACGCAGATTGATGTGAAGACAGCTAAAGCTGCCATGTTCCCCAGTCTTTCGTTTTCTACCGGCCAACAGGTGGTGAATCGTCCGTATCAGGAGACGAGTAGCCGGGTGAGCGGTAGCGAGATTATCAGTAGCAACAGCAAAACGAGCTACAACGGTAATTATGGACTGAATGCTTCGTGGACTCTATATAATGGTAATAAACGACTAAAAACGATCCAACAGGAAAAGTTGAATAATCAGATGGCCGAGCTGGATGTGGCGACTTCCGAAAATAATATTCAGGAGTCTATCGCCCAAGTATATATCCAGATTCTTTATGCAGCCGAATCTGTGAAAGTAAACGAAAACACCCTGCAAGTTTCCATTGCGCAGCGCGACCGAGGACAGGAACTTCTGAATGCCGGAAGTATTGCCAAAAGTGACCTCGCGCAACTGGAAGCACAGGTGAGCACCGACCGATACCAACTTGTCACCGCGCAAGCCACTCTTGAAGATTACAAATTGCAACTGAAACAACTGCTCGAACTGGATGGGGAGAATGAAATGAACATCTACCTCCCTACCCTGTCCGACGAAAATGTACTGGCTCCGCTACCTACCAAAAGAGATGTGTACATCAGCGCATTGAGCCTTCGTCCGGAGATTGAAGCGAGCAAACTGAATGTAGAGGCTTCTGAACTGGGTATCAATATCGCTAAATCGAGCTATTTCCCTACCATCAGCCTTAGCGCAGGAATCGGAACCAACCATACCAGCGGTAGCGACTTCACCTTCGGAGAACAAGTGAAGAACGGATGGAACAACTCTATCGGATTGTCTGTCAGTGTGCCTATCTTCAATAACCGTCAAACGAAAAGTGCCGTACAAAAAGCTAAATTGCAGTACGAAACGAGCATGTTATCCTTGCTTGACGAACAAAAGGCACTGTACAAAACCATTGAAAGCCTTTGGTTGGATGCCAACAGCGCGCAACAGCGTTATGCTGCCGCAAACGAAAAGCTGAAAAGTACACAAATCAGCTATGAGTTGATTAGCGAACAGTTTAATCTGGGAATGAAGAATACCGTAGAACTCCTTACTGAAAAGAATAATTTGCTGCAAGCACAGCAGGAACAGCTTCAGGCTAAATATATGGCTATACTGAATACGCAGTTGCTGAAGTTCTATCAGGGAGATCAATTAGCTTTATAAAGAGTATAAAATCAGCATTATAAATAAGTAAAAGCATAATAAACGAATGAAAACGAAAAAGATTATTCTAATCGCCGTAGTAGTCGTTGTGGTTGTAGGAGCAGGAATATGGCTCTTTGCCGGTTCACCGGCCAAACACAAAGTGACGTACGCCACCGCTACTGTCAGTAAAGGCGATATTTCAAATTCGGTGACTGCTACAGGGACCATCGAACCGGTGACGGAAGTAGAAGTCGGTACGCAGGTGTCCGGTATCATCGACAAGATTCACGTAGATTACAACTCGGTAGTAACCAAAGGACAGCTGATTGCTGAAATGGACCGCATCACATTGCAAAGTGAACTGGCCTCACAGCAGGCAACTTACGATGGTGCGAAAGCCGAATATGAATATCAGAAGAAAAATTATGAACGCAGCAAAGGCTTGCACGAAAAGTCATTGATTAGTGATACGGACTTCGAACAGGCGCTCTACAATTATCAGAAAGCGAAAAGCAGCTATGACAGCAGCAAGGCATCGCTCGCGAAAGCGGAACGTAACCTGTCTTACGCTACCATTACTTCACCGATTGACGGAGTTGTTATCAGCCGTGATGTAGAAGCAGGACAAACCGTTGCTTCCGGATTCGAAACTCCGACCCTGTTCACCATTGCTGCCGACCTGACACAGATGCAGGTAGTAGCCGATGTGGATGAAGCAGATATAGGCGGTGTAGTGGAAGGTCAGCGTGCCAGCTTCACGGTAGATGCTTATCCGAATGATGTATTCGAAGGTGTGGTTACACAGATTCGTTTGGGCGACGCAAGCAGTACGAGCAGCACGAGCAGCACTACCACCGTAGTTACCTACGAGGTAGTCATCTCTGCCCCCAACCCCGACTTGAAACTAAAACCGCGTTTGACGGCTAATGTAACGATCTATATTCTTGATAAAAAAGATGTACTGTCTGTTCCGAACAAAGCCTTGCGATTCACACCGGAAAAACCGTTAATCGGCAATAATGATATAGTGAAAGATTGCGAAGGCGAACACAAACTTTGGACTCGCGAAGGAACTACATTCACCGCTCATCCGGTAGAAGTGGGAATCAGCAACGGCATATCCACCGAAATTATCAGTGGTATTCCTGAAGGGACAAAGGTGGTAACAGAAGCTACTATAGGTGTAATGCCCGGTGAAAACATGGGACCTGAAGGAAATATGGAAAATGGCGGAGAAAGAAGTCCGTTCATGCCGGGCCCTCCGGGAAGTAAGAAGAAAAAATAATTATTCAATGTGCCAATAACGAATTGGCGCATTAGCACATTATTTACGATGAAAAAAGTAATTGAAATACAAAATATCAAACGTAACTTTCAGGTAGGCGACGAGACCGTTCACGCATTGCGGGGCGTTTCGTTCAATATCAATGAAGGGGAGTTTGTCACCATCATGGGTACTTCCGGTTCGGGAAAATCCACGCTGCTTAATATATTAGGCTGCCTGGACACCCCGACAAGCGGAGAGTATCTGCTCGACGATATTCCCGTACGTACGATGAGCAAGCCTCAACGTGCGGTACTAAGAAACCGGAAGATTGGATTCGTGTTCCAAAGCTACAACCTGTTGCCTAAAACAACGGCTGTGGAAAATGTGGAACTACCGCTGATGTATAACTCTGCCGTCAGTGCTTCCGAACGTCGTCGTCGCGCTATCGAGTCTTTACAGGCCGTAGGATTGGGGGATCGTTTGGAACACAAATCCAACCAGATGTCCGGCGGACAGATGCAACGGGTAGCCATTGCACGTGCGTTGGTCAACAACCCGGCAGTGATTCTTGCCGACGAAGCGACCGGAAACCTCGATAGCCGTACCTCTTTTGAGATACTCGTACTGTTTCAGAAACTTCATGCAGAGGGACGTACGATTATCTTTGTGACACATAATCCCGAACTTTCGCAATATAGCAGCCGGAATATCCGTCTGCGTGACGGGCAGGTTATTGAGGATACTGCCAATCCGAAAATTCTGTCTGCCGCCGAAGCACTGGCGGCATTGCCAAAGAACGACGAGGATTAATTAATGTGATAAGGAGTAATGAAGTTATAAGAAGCAATTCATGTGATAAGGAACAATGAAGTTATAAGATGATATGCTTAGAGCATCACGCCAACATTTTACAGTCTCATAACTTTATAACCTTATAATAGCCTTATACCTTCAGAACCCCATTAATAACTCCATAACTTTATAAACATGAATGGAACTAATTTATTTAAGATAGCTCTCCGGGCATTGGCGAACAATAAGCTGCGTGCTTTTCTAACCATGCTCGGTATCATTATCGGTGTTGCTTCCGTCATCACGATGCTGGCTATCGGACAAGGTTCGAAGAAAAGCATCCAGCAGCAGATTTCCGAGATGGGATCGAACATGATTATGATTCATCCGGGAGCCGATATGCGTGGAGGTGTCCGGCAGGACCCGTCTGCGATGCAGACTTTGAAACTTGCCGACTACGAGGCCTTGCGCGATGAGACAAGTTTCCTGTCTGCCATCAGTCCCAATGTTTCGTCATCGGGACAGCTTATTGCCGGTAACAACAACTATCCGGCTTCGGTAAACGGTGTCGGAACAGAATATCTCGATATTCGCCAACTGACTGTTGAGAATGGAGAGATGTTCACAGAAGCCGACATACAGAGTTCAGCCAAAGTGTGCGTGATCGGAAAGACCATAGTAGACAATCTTTTTCCGGACGGAAGTGATCCGGTAGGTAAGATTATCCGTTTCAGCAAGATACCTTTCCGTGTGGTAGGTGTGCTCAAAGCAAAAGGGTACAACTCTATGGGACAAGACCAGGATGCCGTAGTGCTTGCACCATATACCACCGTAATGAAACGTCTGCTTGCCGTTACGTATTTGCAGGGAGTATTTGCCTCTGCCCTCACCGAGGATATGACGGACTATGCAACTGACGAAATCAGTACAATCCTCCGCCGCAACCATAAACTGAAGGCTTCGGATGACGATGACTTCACCATCCGCACCCAACAAGAATTGAGCACGATGCTCAACTCAACCACCGATCTGATGACCACACTGCTTGCTTGCATCGCAGGTATTTCGCTGGTAGTGGGTGGTATCGGGATTATGAATATCATGTATGTATCCGTTACGGAGCGTACCCGTGAAATCGGTCTGCGTATGTCTGTTGGCGCACGCGGGGTCGACATTCTAAGTCAATTCCTCATCGAAGCCATCATGATTAGTATCACGGGAGGTATCATCGGAGTGATTATCGGCTGCGGAGCCAGTTGGATTGTCAAGAGCGTAGCGCATTGGCCTATCTATATCCAGCCGTGGAGCGTATTCCTCTCCTTCGCAGTATGTACAGTTACAGGAGTCTTCTTCGGATGGTATCCGGCTAAGAAAGCAGCAGATTTAGATCCGATAGAAGCCATCAGATACGAATAAAATGGATAATTACCAATAAAAGAATTATCTTTGTCTTTATGAAACAAACCTTTACATCCGCACGTCGTCCCCTGGAAGTACTGATACACATTATCAGCTGGGGGATTATGTTCGGTTTCCCGTTCTTCTTCGTCGAACGTGGGAACGGGAACATCAACTGGATGGCTTATACACGCCATCTCGCCGTACCACTCTCGTTCATGATTGTGTTCTACGTGAATTATTTCATTCTTGTGCCGCGCTATCTTTTCCAGAGTCAGGCCAAAAGATATGTGGTCTACAATATTATCTTTTTATGTGCCATCGGTGTGTTGCTTCATCTCTGGCAAAGTCTGACGTTCGATCCGTCATTCGCTCCCAAATCAAAAAGACCGGGGATGCCTCCGGGATGGTTGTTTTTCCTTAGGGATATGTTGAGTCTCGTATTCACTATCGGACTAAGTGCCGCTATCCGCATGAGTGCCCGATGGACACAGAATGAAGCTGCCCGAAAAGAGGCGGAACGGAACCGTGCGGAAGCGGAACTGAAGAACCTGCGGAACCAACTGAACCCTCACTTTCTGCTGAATACGCTGAATAACATCTATGCGCTGATTGCATTTGATTCGGACAAGGCGCAACAGGCAGTTCAGGAGTTGAGCAAACTGCTTCGTTATGTGTTATATGATAACCAGCAGACATACGTTCCTCTCTGTAAGGAGGTCGATTTTATCCGCAATTACATCGAACTGATGCGCATCCGTCTGTCCGCCAACGTGCAGATGATTACTAAATTCGATATTCAGCCCGACAGTCAGACGCTCATTGCCCCACTTATCTTTATCTCTTTGATAGAGAACGCTTTCAAACATGGCATCTCTCCTACTGAATCGAGTTTCATCAGTATTCATATTTTGGAGAATGATAAGGAAGTGATTTGTGAAATCCGTAATAGTAATCATCCTAAGACAGTGGAGGATAAGAGTGGATCGGGCGTGGGATTGGAACAAGTCAGCCGTCGGTTGGAGATACTTTATCCCGGAGCTTATACGTGGTTGAAAGGCGTCTCAAAAGATGAAAAGGTATACGAATCGAGATTGAGTATCAAGATTAGAGAGTAGAAAGAAAGACGTTCAGTATAAAACGTCAAGTACCAATGTTTAGTATAAAGCGTCAAGTACAAGATTTTGGATATAAAACTTTAGATATAAAATAGTATGATGTTACGTTGCGCAATCGTTGACGATGAGCCTTTAGCTCTTAGCTTGTTAGAGAGCTATGTGAATAAGACTCCGTTCCTGCAACTTGCAGGAAAGTATTCCAGTGCGGTTCAGGCGATGAAAGAATTGCCGGGCGAAGAGGTAGACCTCCTGTTTCTGGACATTCAGATGCCGGAGCTTAACGGTCTGGAGTTCTCGAAGATGGTAGATCCGCATACGCGCATTGTATTTACCACTGCTTTCGGACAGTATGCCATCGACGGTTATCGTGTCAATGCACTCGATTATCTGCTGAAACCAATCTCATACGTTGATTTCCTGCAAGCTGCCAACAAAGCTCTCCAATGGTTCGAACTCGTGCAGAAACCGGAAGAGATAGACAGTATCTTTGTGAAAAGTGACTACAAACTGGTACAAGTGGACTTGAAGAAAATCATGTATATAGAAGGACTGAAAGATTACATTAAAATATATACGGAAGACGCTCCCAAACCTATCCTGTCACTGATGAGTATGAAAGCCATGGAAGAGCTCTTGCCATCCAGTCGTTTCATACGTGTGCACCGCTCATTCATCGTACAAAAAGATAAAATACGTGTGATTGACCGCGGACGTATCGTGTTTGATAAGACATATATTCCTATCAGCGATAGTTACAAGCAAGTTTTTCAGACTTTTCTTGACGAAAGGAGCTGATTATTCATTATTTTATCGGTAAAAAAGTGATTTTTGTCGATTATAGTTTGCCAAAATCCGTTTTATATCTACCTTTGCAAAGAACAGAAAGGGATTGTGAAATTCCAAGAATAGAATAGTTTAGTTAAGTCTAGTTTAGTTTTTGTGTTGATCGGAAGCCTGCGAGCGAGCATGAGCTTCCGATTTTTATTTTATTGATATACAGAATATTAAAAGCACAATCGAACTATTTTTCCTATCAATTAGTAGTCTATAATAGAGAGCAAAAACGTCACTTTTGACGCTATAAAATGGTCGGATTATGGTCGGAAAATTCCCGGATTAGAATCTGATTATAAGTAAATTACAATAGGATGTTAAAAAAATAATGGTCGAAAACGCCATTTTTACCCTAAAAACACAAATTATGGCTACATTAACATTGGTAATAGTTCCCGCAAAGAAGTTATCAGACGGGACACACAAAATAAGAATTCGAATCGCACACAACTCCGAAACGAGATTCATCACAACGGATATAGTGGTAAGAGAAAACGAGTTTAAGAACGGGAAAATAGTACACCGTCTAGACAAGGATTTTCTCAATACAAAATTACAACAGCTATACAATCTTTATTTCAAGCGATACATGGAACTGGAATACCCTGATTCGCTCACTTGTACGCAATTAGTCAGAATGATAACTAACCCGTTAAACGGAGAGAAGCACCGTAAGTTCGAAGATGTCGTGGATGAATATCTGTCCCAAATAGATGAAGAAGAACGTACCAAGACATACAAACTCTATCGGCTGGCCACAAACAAGTTTATGCAATTCATCGGGAACGGTTCTCTCATGGAACATATTACCCCTATCAGAATGAACCAGTACATATCATGGCTCAAAAAGACAAAGCTGTCAAGCACCACAATCAACATCTACATAACCCTGCTAAAGGTTATTATCAACTATGCCATAAAGATGAAATACGTTACCTACGATATCGACCCTTTCATCACAGCCAAGATTCCATCAACCCAAAAGAGAGAAACCCAAATTACAGTGGAAGAACTCAAAACAATCAGAGATGCAAATTTAGAGCATTACAATCTCAACGTAACACGGGACATTTTCATGCTTACTTATTATCTTGCCGGCATGAACCTAGTAGACATACTAGCATACGATTTCCGGACGGATGAAATAAACTACATCCGGAAAAAGACCAAAAACACCAAAGAAGGGGACTCCCTGATTTCCTTTTCCATTCCCGAAGAAGCAAAGCCCATTATAAAAAAGTATATGAAAAAGAATACAGGGAAAATCATATTCGGGAAATACAAGAACTATACCTCCTGCTATAACCTGCTGGCCAGGAAAATCAGTCAATTAGGCAAGGTGGCAGGAATCAGGCATAAATTCACCCTATATTCAGCCCGCAAATCTTTCGTCCAACATGGATATGACCTGGGAATTCCTCTTAGTACACTGGAATACTGTATCGGGCAATCAATGAAAGAAGATAGACCAATCTTCAACTATGTCACAATAATGAGAAAACACGCTGATAAAGCAATCAGGGAAATACTTGACAACTTGAAAAATGAATAATCACATATAAAATAAATCACTAAGAATTTGCATAATAACCAAATGCTTATTATCTTTGTAGTGTCAAATAAGAGTTCTTAATTTTAATGTTTAACTGATGAAAGATGAAGAAAAAAAAGAATTAGAACAAGAGTATGAGAATTTAAAACTTCTCGCTTCATTTCACGAGGCCTATGGGGTTCCTGAAAATGCCAAAGAACGGGAAGCGCTTATAAATGACATACTCGATCGGATGAACGAAATCCAAGAGAAATTAAAAAAGTTGTAATTAACATCCCTCCCTTCGGGGAGGGACAAACATTAAAAGCTATGATAGATTGGAATGATTGCCTGCCAACAAAAGAAATGCAGGCTGACTTTGAAAGATTCAAAGAACTAAAAACCACAGAAGAAAAAGAAGCTTTCAAAAAGGAAATGCAGGATAAATATAATAAACTACCGGAAGCCCAAAAGGAAGCCTACAAAAAAGCATCTGAAGCTGGGCTAAAAGCAACGGTAAATGCCTGCAATGATTATATAGAAAGAGTGGAAGAAGCCATATTACGTGATAAACTTGGAGAATTGCCCGAAGCAATCTCATTCAGTTATATTGCAAAGAAATATTTTGGTAAAAGTAGAAACTGGCTATACCAACGTATTAACGGAAATATAGTCAACGGGAAAAAGGCTCGCTTTACTGACAATGAACTCAAAACGTTCCTGAACGCTTTGAACGATGTTAGCGAAATGATTCATCAGACATCATTAAAGATCAGTTAAGCTCTTATTTGACACCATCCCTGCATTTGAGCCGATGCAGGGATTTTTATTGCTTTATCAAAAAATAGTAGTATCTTTGCAACATCAAGATAATACGGACATAATTCGGATTATTTTGGTTTGACTTTGGTGAGGGGGTGGTTCCCCTCACTTTTTTATTTCTACCGAACATTCTATAGTATATTATTTTCCGAAAGAATCACATTGTACAATTTTTCCAACAAACCACTAGAGATATATTCGTTTTTGTTTGCCTTTTGAAACAAGACTGGTGGAAAATGTATATATTCCATTCGGCGGGATACAGATTCATCATTTATCCCCTCTTTCAATCGCACATCTTTCAACTCAAGGTTATTGAACAAATCGGCATTCAAGTATAACCTTCGTGTCTCAATTGTTGATAATGAACTAAATGAGTTAAAAAACAACAACACAAGTTCATACTTTGACAGTTGCGCTCGAAATATATTCGAATATTTTAGAGGCGAAGTGAATTCCGAAGTCATTTCCAAAATATAATAAGCATTCCTAAAATATGTGCCAAGTTGATTTTTATATGGGGCAAAACAATGATCAGCGGCTTTAGCACAAGCTTCAGCTATGGGCTTGAAATTATTCTGTTCAAAATAGATCTTAATCGCATTTAAACAGAGGTAATCATAGGTGTTTATATGTACAGGATAAATATTAATCTTTCCTTTATGTATTCCAAATTCATGCTCTGAATAAATGTTGTTAATAGCAGTATTCAATTGACCATACATAAGCATCCATTGCTCTTTAGACATACTCTGGGGAATAATCCTCCTTACAAATTCCTCTTTGGAAAAATTCTCAGGAATACCTCTTCTGATTTCCAAATAGAAAGTATGATATAACTCTACATAAATCTGTCGATAAGTTTTTTCTGGTGTACAAAACTCATTATAAGGAGTTATTTTCCATTCACATTGTTTTTCATCATATACCCAATCTATTCTTTTCACTTGCAAAGCATCCCGATATGAAATGAAAATCCTAAGCAATTCAAAAAAGACTGCTCTATCCTCACTATTCAAGAATTGCTGTTTATTCTGTCTTAATGTAAATAAAACTCCGACGAATGCTATTAATCCGGCAATCGCTCCTAATAGACTTCCAAACTCACCCCAGTCGGTCTGTTTATCCGCAAACTTACCTTTGGTCTGAATAAAATAGAAAGCTAAAATGACTATTATAATTAATATGAGGATGACAGTTCCCCAAACGAGCCAACCTTTTACATTTCTTTTCATTCTTATCATAAATCAAAATCTAATAAGTTTTAAAACAATATTATCAATTCAAATATAATCATGATTTTGATAAATAAAAAATATTTCCAGAAATAATAGATTCCAAAGGTACTAAAGTTTGTTCCTATTTATCACAGCAAACAATATAATACAAGTGCTCACCAATTATAGCGATACTTGACTTAAAAGAAAAGTTCTCACTTTTTTATTTTCCCGACCGAACTTTTCAATTATATATTAGTACTATCTTATGTAACCCTTCTGGAGAGTTTGTTGATTCGTGTGTTGTTGATCGGAAGGATTACAAAACAAAGAGGTAGCTTATTCGGCTACCTCTATTTTATTATTTTCTAATTTCAAACGGAATTCTTGAAGTTTAGATTAAAAGAAACTTATTTTCTTTCAAATCGGCTCAAAAGTTTTATTTTAGAAAAATAATCATTCCAATACTCATTTGATGATTGAGGATTAGTTCTGTCATTGTATAAATAAATACGATTAATTTTCCCATCAGTATCTCTCTCTACAAACTTTTCATCTCCTGCAATTTCAAAAAGCTTCTTTTCTGTTACTTTCTCATACTCTGTATGGATGGGAATATTCCCAAAAGCATTATCAGAATTTATATCTACCGGAGAATCCTCTCTTTCATTCCATCCAAGAGGTAAATACTCCCGGTTGAAAGCAGACCATCTACCTTTAGAATCTCGGACAATGCCATAAGGAAGATTAATTCTAAAAAAATCAGTTAGTGCCATGATGCATTTTTTTTTATTAATAATTATGTAAACTGTAATACAAAGATAACATATTGTTAGTCATTAGCACTTCGTTAGTACACCAAATTCATGATATTAATAAAAAAAGCCCTGACTACACTTAGTCAAGGCTCATCCTTTTTGGAGTAAATAACGTATTATCTCTCAAACCCAAAATCTAGCAAATCTTCCACGTAGAGAGATGATACAACAGACATCCACGTCTGTACACAAATATAGGAATTATAAATGAGATGAGCAAAAGAAAAGCCCCGAATCAGGGAGACGGGGCAATAATTTGTTTGTGAATAAGTAAACTGCTAAGTTTATTAAAACATAAATAGTTCGTAGGTTTACTCAAGTTCTACTTTATGCGTTTTTCTGATACTGGTTGCGGATTTCTATAAACAACAGTATCAATCTTTGATGTATTCACTGTACTTGATTTTATCGTGGTAAACGTTACTCTATTACCCACCTTCCATGATTTATTTTCTTTATTATACTTCAACTTATCTCTATAAACTTCTAATAAGATAAATGCAGAATCTATTTTGGGGGCATAATAGGGACTAGGAAATACTATACTTTCATTCTCATTTTTCGCATTTAACTGTATTCCATACCATTTTAGAACTTGCTGATATTCACTTATTTGATTTTTTAATTTTATGTTTTCCCTTTCACTTTTATTATATTTCGCTTGACACTCTTCCAATACATTCTTCTTAACAGCATTTGGATCAAGAGAATAATTTCTCCCTCCGCTTGCATTTGAAGTAACAACATACTTATGATTAAAATACCGTTGACTTAAATCATGGTATATCTTGTAATATCTAACAGAATCATTTAGTGAGTTTATTTTTTTGTGCAATTGTAAAATTTCGTCACTTAGACTATTGGCATATTTTACCAATTCACTAATATTAACCTCTGATTTACCACTTCTTATAGTATCCACGACCTTTATTGATTCTTGCAATATTGAATCTTTTTTATTCAAATTCTCAATTAAAGAATCTCTATTTGCAAGCTCAATTTTAAGTGAATCTGAATAATCGAAAAGTACAATCAAGGAGGCAAAAAGGCTGATGATTAAGACAATGGACACTCCTCCAAATATTTTGCTATATTCAATTTTTAACTTCATATTGTTTATTGTATTTATTCATATTACTTTTCAATTCTTCAAACTCTTCTCTTGTCACAGATGTATTACTATTTCGGCATAAATCCAATTCCGATTTTAAATTCTCACGCTCTCTTTGTAAATGTCCAATCTCTTGAATATATTTTTCTGTACACTTTATTTCCATATAAAAACATCCAGCTTTATATCCAATACCAAAAACTGTGACTATAGCACCGATATATATCATTATTTCCTTAACAATATCTACATTGCTTTTGTTATTATTTGCTACATTTTTTTTTGCCATATCCATATAAATATTAGGCAAATATACTACTTTTTTCCTACCTTATATATCTTAAATCCAATAATAATTAGTCCAAATGCAGCTGCATATACATCCAGTTTGTGTAAATTCCACCACGATAGTTCAACTAACTTCTCTTTCTGATCTAGCATAGCATCGACCTTATTACTAATCGTATCAAGTCGGTTAGAAAAAAGCTGCATAGTTAGCAGCATGGTTTCATCTATTTTCATATTCTCCTGTTCTTTCTTTGAAGCCGTAGTCGTACTTTCTCTTATAGGATACTGCTTACCCAACGAATCAGGAGGGGATAAATCTACTGTCTTATTCTCAATTTTCAGATCGCTTAATTTCTTTGATGTAATCTTCGTTTGCTTATTCACATCTAGGCGTAGTGATTCAATAACATTTCGGAGATATTGAAACTCTCTGGAGTAATCAACCTGTTTATGCATCTCAATATTGCGAGAAGTCTTGCATGAAGAAAACCATATTCCCGACATCAGGAACATGGTTATATAAATCAAGGCTTTCATAATCCCAGGTATTTAACGATTCCTTCAATATGTATCTGAGCAACTGCATCTTTACCCTCCCGAGACAAAAGGTACTCAACGTCCTCTTTATTGTCCTGGAAGAAGTTCTCTGTTAATACAGCCGGACAATTAGTATCCCGACAGATAGCAAGATTCTGTTCCCAGTATTCCCGTCCGGGCATCTGCTTTCGGACGGGAACCGGAATACATTCTGCTACTTGTCCCAGGCAGTCTGCTAATTTTTTGCTGTTACTAGAAGCATTATTCGATACAAACACGCTCCAACCTTTTGCGCTCATCCAAGAACTACCATTGCCGGCTGCATTACAATGAATAGATACAAGGATAGCTTTTTTACCTGCTTCCTTGTAAATAGCATTAGCCCGTCGGCATCGCTCAGACAATGGAACATCTGTATCCTCTTTAACGATGCGCTCGGCATCAATTCCCAACTTGCGCAATCCTGCTACTACCATATCGGCAATCTCTCTTGAATACACCCACTCTCTCAATCTTCCGTCCGGTGAACGTTTACCAGGTGTATTTTCACCGTGACCATTATCAATCAATACTTTCATATCTTTTCCTCTTTATCTAATTCGTTCTCGATTCTATCAATAATTCCCTGTACATGTGTAGGCGTGGCCCGTTTAAATTCAAAGCGTATTACATGATAGATAATACGAAACCCTTTGTTTTTAGGATAAGCAATAATTAGATTCTTAAATGCGTTCTGAAGATACACATAAGAGAACACATACGTAATAGTCTTAATAACTAACAATGAGTTCTCACCGTCTCCTATCAAGGTCATAAAGGAGAAGACTACCTCAATGATTATAAGATAGAGGAGAAGTTCGACCAAGGCATTTTTAAACTTATCCCACTTAAAGTTTTTACAACGTATAATTGAAACACCATCAGCCCTCATTCCGCACCAAATATTAAATCCAAACATTACAACTAATGCTATAAGAAAACCTTTAGTCGGCGTTAAATAAGCAAGAAGAGAACTGAACATCGAAACGAAAATAATTCGTATCTGGTCTACATTAAATAACTCATATAACCATCTCATAATATTAATCATAAAGTTACTACCAATATTGAAAACACAGTAATCAGCCCAGGAAGCAAAACAGTAGCTAATGCGTCAAGCCAATCAAAGATGAACCCGCACTTTTTCTGAATGTACTCAACCACTATTGCGGCAATGGCGGTTGTCGTTAAAGAAACAATAGCAGATTTACAGAAATCAATGCCTAATAGAAGGAAACAGAAAACAAGCATTACAACAAAGACGAACATCCCGGCTTTGGCGTGTGCCGGTCGGTTAGATTGCAAAAGCCAATCATACAATACTTTTATACCCATACTCATAGCGTTTAATTATTAATAAAATATTCTGTATGGAACAAATGTATTGAGTATAATAACGAGTTTTACAAAAATGGAAAATCTTGGAAATCGATTCTATGATAAATATCTATAAAACAAGACATTATAATTTTCACTTTTTCCATAAATAAAAAAGGGATGCTTGATAAGCACCCCTAAACAACCAACAGATTGAACTATTAATCCGTAAACATATACACGGAAAGATCAACCTTTTCTATTTCGTCAGAAATCGTATCTCCATACATTGTAAGACACACCCGATAACGGTCAATACTTCTTTGAATCTGTTGCAAGGTAGGTTTCTCGGGATATTCCGAACTGGCAAAAGTTACCAGTTCTTCACCATTCTCACTGGTACCAACCACCCGGAAGTGATGACGCACAATCCAGGTTCCGTCCGGCTGTTGCTCGATAGGCTTAGCAATCCCACGCGGTAAGATATTTTTTTGATCCATGTTTTTTGATATGTTTAATTAGTTGTTTTCTATGGTTATATTTATTCTTCAATACAAACTTTTCAAAATGTCCTTTGATATAAACATATTCCCACCATTCAGGAAGTAACATCGCTGCAATTCTACGGCGGATATTGTACGTTGCAAAGTGTTTCATCAGGCCATAATAAGAGTTCATTGTACTCACAAACTTCTCAACATGGGCTTCAGCAAACCCGCTTTCAGCTATTCTATTAAATTTCCTGACAGCGTTATATGTGTTACCAACCACCCTGTTAGATACATAAATTCTATCAGGCAAAATGAACGCCCCTACAAACAAGACTCCTTTTTTATAATGCTGAAGATACAGTTTGCGTGGATGCAACCGTAAAAGGAGTTGTTCTTTCAGGAAGCCATCAAGAAGATGGACTTTGGACAATATTTCTTCCGGAGATTTCACCACGATACAAAAGTCATCAACAAAGCGTACATAATACATGAATCCCAATATTTCCATCACGAAATAATCATATACAGACGCCAGAAAGTTGGCTATGAGTTGCGACGGCAGGTTCCCGATAGCCACTCCCCTGTCAGGGTCATTATGAAACAGACTTTTATTACTGGGAAGTTTGTCCCACATGGAGACGGGAGAGCGTCTGATACACTTATTTTGTGGACAATGAAAGATAGTAACGGCTAGAAGGTAAAGCAAACATTCAATATCATCGCCTTTATAATTGTCCCTTACGAATATGTTCAGCATTTCCCATACCAACGATTTCGAGATAGACATGAAGAAACTGAACAGGTCATCTTTGAAAATGTACGCATCGGCAGTATAATTCTCACTGACCTCGACTATCATGTTATTCAGATAGTGCACGGCAGACAGACATCCCTCACCTTTCCGGCAGTTCTTCGAGACGTTCCCTTGTTCCCGAAAACGTTCCTCTAAAATCGGCTCGATACGAAGAGCGATCCAGTGATGGACAACACGATCAATGAAAGCGGCGGCAAAGACTTCCCGATATACAGGGTAAGTCCGTATGAATACTTTTGAAAAGTCCGGTACATATTCACCGTAAATAATAGAATACCATAGCCGCACCAATGCAGACTGATAATCATTATAGAACTCAACACAATCCGTACTCGTTCTTTTCTGCCTGGCACAATCTTCGGATGCTTCGAAAATACTGCTAAGAAGTATGTCATAGATTATATTACCTGTTGCGGCGAGGGGACGAACCCGGTTCGCGTTCTGGCGGTTGTTCGTGTTGACGTTGCCGTTGTTGAAGTTCACGTTCCAACTGCTGGAAGCCGTTGCATCCGCTATCTTAGTCTTTCCCGGCTCATCACCGGGGGGATGCCCAATAAATAATTCTAATTGCTCACTCATAATCCCCTTGGCGATTATGACTCCGGCTTTGCGACTTGTTGCGATCCGTTAGCTTTTTGCCGTTGGAGATCTGCAACCGTTTTTTTGTACCAACCGGTACTTTGCTTACCGATGCTCTCTGCAAGCAGACAGATTTCGGCAGTTTGAGTCAGGCTGGTCAAATGTCGTTCTTCACACACTCTTAGCAGTAATTTCAATGCATCAAACTCACACAAAA
>NZ_JADPLO010000031.1:0-67839 GCF_015667765.1 Bacteroides sp. 1001302B_160321_D4
TCGGATTGTGCTTCACAATGTATGGCCACATTGCTTTTGTACCATAAAAACGCAAGGAAACCCTAGTTAAAGTTTCTCCTTCTTTGATTGTATATTTTGTTTTGGTTCCTGTAATTTTATAAGATGCTGAATCCAAATAAGCAGATGTAGCGGGTTGCTGTGGAGCTGTCTGGGGTTCTGCTTTGGCAGGAGCAGTTTCTTCTTTTTGGGCAACAGGTGGTGTGGGCGTAACAACTTTAGGTACATCAGGAGTTATTTCCTTTATGGTATCCTTCTGTTCAATTGTATCGGAAAGTTGTGTTTCCGGTTGAACGGGTTGAGTTGTCACAGGTGGCATATCCAGCGCATTCTTGTCAGATGAAGAAGAAAATAAATCCGGGTAATAAATAAACAGGATAACCCCTCCACATAATAACAAAACGATTACAATAACAGCTATTAAATAAGGTACAGGAGATTTTTCCTTCACTGGAGCTGTTTTTTTAGAAGCCGGTTGGGATACATGTTCTGATTTGACCGGTTTTATCGTTTCTTTTTTAGCAGGAGGTATTATAGGAGCCACAGGTTGCAGATTTGCTTTCATAAGCTCTTGTTCTATAATTTTCTCGGCAGTGATCTCCTCTTTTTCTTCTATTATAGGTGCTGCTGGTTGTTGTTCTACCATTGCGACTTCCTCTTCCGGGACTTCTTCATCTTCCAGCTGTTCGACTTTCTCTTCAATATTAGTTTCTGTGCTGGTCCTTTTAGGTTCTACATGAGAGGATGGCTCAATAGATTCTTCTACTGTAGATACATTTTCAACGATAACAGGTTCTTCAATGGAGTCTTCCACAGATGGTTGAGCAGTTATTTGCTCTTCCTGAATCAACTCTTTTTCTGAAAGCTCATCATCAGTGCTTTCATATTCCTCCGTTACAAGGGGGGGCGTATTCTCACCAATCTCATTCAATACAGTTTGTGCTGATGCTTCCTCACCTGCTTCTTCTTCCTCTGTATCTTCTATCGGAGTATCTTCCAAAATTGTATTTTCATTCAATACAACAGTCTCAAAGTGTGCGAAAGGCTTATTTATTGTATCTCTTAGATTGGCATCCGGAGAAAATGAGACTTTTGTATGTCCCTTTATCTGGAAACGTTCTCCTGTGTTGACATTGACACTTTCCCGGCTATCTACATCAATAAGTTTGAAAGTTCCCAATCCTTTGATTTTTACAGTCTTTTCGTTCTCCAAAGCTTGTTCTATCAAGAGAAAAAACTCTTTAACAAACGCTTCGGCGTCTTTCTTGGTCATGCTATGTTTGGCTGCCAATAAGTCAGTAAGGTCTTGAATTGTTAGTCTTTCATTCATAACGGGAAATTATTTATTTAAACTTATCTTTCAATGTATTGCTAGGTCTATAAGATAGCACTAATTTGGGTGGAACCAACATGCGTTGTTTACTTGCCGGGTTGATTGAAATTCGTTCCGCTTTCTTTTTAACTTCAAAAGAGCCGAATCCTTGAACTGCAATCACATTACCTTCTTCCAATTCTTGTGTCATGCTGGACAACAAAGAACCTATCAATTCGGAAGTATCCTTGATTGTGTATCCCAATCTTTCCGCTAGTTCGGATGTAAATTCCTTATTATTCATAGTCATTTATAATCTTTGCATATAAATCAAAATCGTCTGCATTCGTCACTTCCACCTGATAAAACTGTCCGATCTTAAGTTCTCTCTCTGAACGCTTAACCAGCACTTCCGGATCTACTTCCGGTGAATCAAATTCTGTTCGTCCAATATAATAATCTCCTTCCAAACGGTCGATGATAATTTTCATCTGTTTACCGATTTTTTCCGCACTTAATTCTGCCGAGATACCTTGCTGGATGTCCATCAATTCATCAAGTCTGGCTTGTTTAACCTCTTGTGGAATAGAATCTTCGTATGCTTTTGCAGCATAAGTTCCCTCTTCTTCGGAATATGCGAAAGCTCCCATCCGATCGAAACGTACTTTGCGCACAAACTCTTTAAGCTCTTCGAAGTCTTCCTCGGTTTCTCCGGGATGCCCTACCATTAAAGTTGTTCGCAGGTGAATGCCTGGCACTTCTTTACGAAATTGTTCAATCAGTCGGTAAGTATCCTCTTTGCTCACTTGCCGACGCATTAATTGCAACATATTGTCGCTGATATGCTGAAGAGCAATATCCATATATTTACATACATTATCGCGTTCACGCATAACCCGGAATAAATCCGTTGGGAAATGTGCCGGATAGGCATAATGCAACCGAATCCATTCCACGCCAGGGATATCGGAAATACGTTCAATCAGTTCCGGAAGCATTTGCTTCTTATACCGATCGATTCCATAATAAGTCAATTCCTGTGCGATCACCTGAAATTCTTTCACGCCTTGCGATACCAGGTATCGTACTTCGTCCAAAATTTCCTCCATCGGTTTGGAGATATGGCGTCCTGTAATAATGGGAATGGCACAATAAGAACATTTGCGGTCACACCCTTCTGAAATTTTCAGGTAAGCATAGTGCTGGGGAGTTGTCAATGTCCGTTCGATATATAACTCATCATGATAGACCTTTCCTAAATCTTGTAAAAGCTCCTTCCAATTGAATTTGCCATAAAATTTATCTACTTGCGGTATCTCAACAGCCAATTCCTTCAGATAACGTTCGGAAAGACAACCCATCACGAAAAGTTTCTTTAAATCCCCTTCTTCCTTTCTTTCAGCAAATTCCAGAATCATATTTATAGACTCCTCTTTGGCATCACCAATAAAGCCGCACGTATTGATTACTGCAATTTCTCCTTGTGGATTTTCAGTATCATGGGTTACGCTATATCCGACTTCTTCCAGTTGACGCATTAACTGTTCGGAGTCAACCAAATTTTTAGAGCATCCTAAAGTGATAATATCTATTCTCTTTCTTTTCATGCATTCTCTCCAAACAAGGAATCAACGAATTCATTTTTACGGAATACTTGCAGGTCTTCCATACCTTCACCTAACCCGATATATTTAACAGGAATCTTGAATTGATCGGAAATACCAATCACGACACCACCTTTAGCGGTTCCGTCAAGTTTAGTGATAGCCATGGCAGTTACTTCGGTTGCCAGGGTGAATTGTTTGGCTTGTTCGAATGCATTTTGTCCGGTGGAACCGTCCAATACCAATAAAACTTCATCCGGTGCATCGGGCACAACCTTCTTCATCACATTCTTGATTTTGGTCAGCTCGTTCATCAAGCCCACCTTATTATGCAGGCGACCGGCTGTATCGATTATAACCACATCTGCGTTGTTGGCAACGGCAGAACTAAGAGTGTCATAAGCCACAGATGCAGGGTCCGCTCCCATTTTCTGTTTAACAACAGGAACCCCTACCCGTTCTCCCCAAATCATTAACTGTTCTACGGCTGCAGCGCGGAAAGTATCGGCTGCTCCCAAATAAACCGATTTGCCTGCTTTTTTGAATTGATAAGCCAGCTTGCCGATAGTTGTAGTCTTCCCTACTCCATTCACTCCCACAACCATAATTACATAAGGTTTCCTTGTGATGGGTACGTCAAAATCAGCTACATCATCCGAGTTGTTTTCGGTAAGCAAAGCTGCTATTTCGTCACGTAATATAAGATTCAGTTCTTGAGTATTCACATACTTATCAGCCGCAGCGCGTTTCTCGATGCGTTTGATAATATTTAAAGTTGTTTCTACACCTACGTCAGATGTGATCAGTACTTCTTCCAGATTATCTAATACTTCATCGTCTACTTTTGACTTACCAGCCACAGCACGAGCAATCTTACTGAATACGCTCTCTTTGGTTTTAGATAATCCTTTATCTAAAGTTTCCTTCTTCTCCTTTGAAAAAAAACTAAAAAATCCCATATTGACACTTGTTTGTATAATACATTTGCTACAAAGATATAACAAAGGATTGGAAAAGTAAAAAAAGAAGCAATAAAAAATCCCCTCATTGTTTACCAATGAGAGGATTTTGCAGTTATAGCGTATATGCTATTTCGATTATTTTTTGAAAAAGTCTTGTACTTTTTCGTTCGGAACCATTTGCTCATCAAAAACGTATGCTCCAGTTTTCGGAGATTTTACCATTTTGATAACCTTGGTATAAGCACGACCTTCTTTTGAACCTTCGTGCAAACTTGCTACTGTTTTCTTTGCCATGGGTTATACTACTTTTATTATTTAATTTCCTTGTGTACTGTTACTCTCTTCAGAATTGGGTTGTATTTTTTCAACTCAAGTCTTTCTGTAGTATTCTTTCTGTTCTTAGTTGTGATATAACGAGATGTTCCCGGCATTCCACTGTCTTTGTGTTCTGTACATTCCAGAATCACTTGTACTCTGTTACCTTTTGCTTTCTTTGCCATTGTAAGTTTTCTCCTCTACGTTTAGCCGATTACTTTAATGCTTTTCCAATCACAATAACCTTTAGCCACTGCTTCAGTCAGCGCAGCATCCAGTCCTTTTTTGTTGATAATACGCAACCCGTTAGCGCAAAGGCTAAGGCTGATCCAACAATCCTGTTCTACATAATAGAACTTTTTGTTAAACAAGTTCAAATCAAAGGTTCTTTTAGTTCTTCTCTTTGAGTGTGAAACATTGTTGCCAATCATGGCTTTCTTTCCGGTAATTTGACAAATCTTCGACATTTCTATCTTATTTTTATAGTTTTATATCTATACTTATTTCAAACAGGACGCAAAGTAAGCACTTTTATCCGTATAAAACAAGAATTTCTTAAAATAATTCACTTTCAGGCACCTATTTTTCTTTATTTGAGTAAATCACGGAGCATTAATAGGGCATTATTGCCAGCTCTTTCAATGTTCATGCTTCTTCCGCGGTTTGTTTCTTGCTTGTAAGTATGAATTTCGTTTTTATAACCAGCAGCTATCCAAACAGTTCCCACCGGCTTTTCCGGAGTACCACCTCCAGGGCCTGCTATCCCTGAAGTAGCAACAGCGCAATCTGTTTTTAATGCTTTCATCGCACCTTTTACCATTTCAATCACAGTTTCCTCACTGACAGCTCCATATTGTTCCAAAGTTTCGGAGGAAACGTGCAAAAGCCCCATTTTCACTTCATTAGAGTAGGCCACTACACTTCCATTAAAATATTCAGAACTGCCGGCGATGGAAGTCAACCGTGCGGCAATACTGCCCCCGGTACAACTTTCTGCGGTGGAAACGGTCAATTTCTTCTTTTTTAAAAGCTCACCGACTATAACCTCCAATGGTGTATCTTCTTCACTGAAAATATCTTCACCAAGTATTTCCTCTAATTTTAACTTTTCACGTTCAAGAAGAACTTTTACTTCTTCTCTGTTTTGTCCTCGTCCGGTCAGTCTAAGACGAATAATGCCAAGTTTGGGTAGATATGCCAATTTAATGCATTCCGGTAAAGCGTTCTCCCACGATTCTAACTTTTCGGCTAATACAGATTCTGGATAGTGCTGTACGAGAAATGTTTGATGCATAATAACATCCGTTTGAAACCTATCGTGCAGCTTAGGTAACACGCTTTCTGTCATCACAGCAATCATCTCTTGTGGAACGCCCGGCATGGAAACAAGTACCTTGCCATCCCTCTCGAACCAACTGACAGAAGCACTTCCCACAGGGTTATTTATTACCATACAATCTTTCGGGACCATTGCCTGGCTTTTATTGAGTGCATTCATTGGTATTTTTCCTGCCAGTACCCGCTTTACGTTTTCGAATACTTCTTCGTTGAAAACCAGTTCCGTATGGAAGTATTTACATAAAGTCTGTTTGGTAATATCGTCTTTGGTAGGTCCGAGTCCTCCGGTTACTAAAACAATATTCACCCTTTCCATCGCATTATCAATCGCTTCCATGATTTCTTCTTCCCGGTCACGGATTGAAACAATACGAAGAACCTCAATACCTATTTTATTTAATTCCTGTCCCATCCAGGCAGAATTAGTATCGACAACCTGTCCTATCAGCAGTTCATCGCCAATGGTTATTATTTCGGCAAACATACTTCTTAGTTTTATCCTATTATATATAAGGTATACTTATTATAATGTCACACGCGAATAAGCCGGAAGATCAATAGAACAAAAATCCTTATCCAGGTATTTGAAATATCCGGTAATGGCAATCATTGCTGCATTATCGGTAGTATAACTGAATTTAGGGATGAAAATATTCCAACCATATTTCTCGGCGTGTTCTCGGAAAGCATTGCGTAATCCGTTATTTGCGGAAACTCCTCCGGCTACTGCTATTTCATTAATTTTATATTCTTTGGCAGCTTTCCGTAATTTATCCATCAGAATGTCCACTATAGTAGCTTCCAATGATGCTGCAAGATCCACTTTATGGTGCTCTATAAAATCCGGATCATCTTTTAGCCAGTCGCGTAATGAATATAAAAAGGAAGTTTTCAATCCGCTGAAACTGTAATCTAAACCGGGAATATGCGGTTTGCTAAATGTAAAAGCTTTCGGATTTCCCTGGCGTGCTAATTTGTCAATGATTGGTCCACCCGGATAGCCAAGTCCCATCACTTTAGAACATTTATCAATTGCTTCACCTGCCGCATCGTCAATAGTCTGTCCGAGGATCTCCATATCATTATAGGCTTTTACCAGTATGATTTGTGAATTTCCTCCGGATACCAGCAAGCAAAGAAATGGGAAAGCAGGCTGTCTTTCTTCCTCTCCTTCTGCTTTAATAAAATGAGCTAAAACATGTCCGGTCAAGTGATTAACGTCAATCATTGGAATGTTTAAGGAACGAGCAAATCCTTTTGCAAAGGAGACTCCGACAAGCAAAGACCCCATCAATCCTGGACCACGAGTGAAAGCTACTGCGCTCAACTCTTCTTTGGTGACACCGGCACGTTTTAATGCTTCATGTACTACCGGTACGATGTTTTGTTGGTGTGCCCGTGAAGCCAACTCGGGTACTACTCCACCGTATGCTTCATGTACGGCTTGACTTGATACCACATTTGACAGCAAATAACCATCCTTGATTACGGCTGCCGACGTATCGTCACAGGAGGATTCAATTCCTAAAATTATTGCACTCATAAGTATTTAAACTATTAAACGGTGCAAAAGTAATCATAAAACTACGATTCGTAACGAACTATTTTATATTTTTGTTCGCAAAATAAAAGTTATCGCATATCAGAACGCTGAAAAAGACTGTACGCTGGGTAGTTGGTATTGTACTGGGAGTATATATCGGGACTATTGTTTTGCTGAATATACCAAGCATTCAGCAAACAATGAGTGTATTTGTGGCTAAAGAACTTTCCGAAGTTTTAAACACAAAGGTAGTGATTGGTAGAATTAATATCGGTCTATTAAACCGTATTATTATTGATGATGTATTGCTTGACGATCAAAGTGGTCAGGAAATGCTCAAAGTCACTCGTTTATCCGCCAAGTTTGATATTATGCCTTTTTTTAAAGGAAAGATATCCATTAGCAGTGTTCAGCTCTTCGGATTTAATATCGATCTCCGGAAAGAGACTCCGGAGTCTCCTCCTAATTTTAAATTTGTTTTGGATGCTTTTGCTTCCAAAGATACAGTAAAGAGAGAAAGTTCACTTGATTTACGAATTAACTCCATCCTGATTCGTCGTGGAAGGATGTCCTATCATGTGTTATCGGAACAGGAAACACCGGGAAAATTTAACGCCAAGCATATTCAGCTTCAAAATATCATAGCCAATATATCGCTGAAAGCCTTAAGTAAGGATTCTTTAAATTTAGGAATCAAGCGATTGAGCCTTGATGAAAAGGCATCCGGCTTTTCTTTGAAAAAAATGAGTTTGAAACTGGTTGCCAATAACAAGCAGACAAACATTGATAATTTTACTATAGAGTTGCCCGAAACATCTCTTAAGCTGGATACCATTCATTTAGAGTATGATAGTTTGAAAGCTTTTGACCGTTTTACAGAACAGGTGCATTTCTCTTTCCGTACTTTGCCATCGCAAGTTACTTTAAAAGATATTTCTCCTTTTGTCCCTATCCTCTCGCATTTCAAGGAACCGGTGACGTTGGATATGGAGGTGAAGGGAACTGTGGACCAGTTGACTTGTTCGCATTTGGAAATTACGGCCGACGACCGCCAGTTTCGTCTGCGAGGAGATGTATCGCTTCAGGACTTATCGCGTCCACAAGATGCGTATGTATATGGAACTCTTTCCGAACTTTCGGCCAATACCCGCGGAGTCGGTTTTTTAGTGCGTAATTTGAGTCCTAATTATAATGGAGTTCCTCCTCTTCTCGAACGTTTGGGCAACGTGAGTTTCCAGGGAGAAATTTCGGGATACTTCACGGACTTAGTTACTTATGGACAATTACAAACGAGTCTTGGAAATGTAAAGACCGACTTAAAATTGAGTTCTGATAAGACAAAAGGATTGTTTGCGTATTCCGGAGCTGTCAAAACAGAGGATTTTCAACTAGGTAAATTATTGGATAATGAGGAATTGGGAGAAATTACTTTCAATCTGGATGTACATGGCCGGCATATTGCTGACCACTTGCCTGCCGTAGAATTGAAAGGACTGATTGCTTCGATAGATTATAGCAGATATAGATATGAAAATATCACACTGGACGGAGAATACAAACAAGGCGGATTTAATGGAAAGATTGCGTTGGATGATCCTAATGGCTCTATTTATCTGAATGGAGACGTAAATGTTGCATCCAAAGTTCCTACTTTTAATTTTCTTGCAGTAGTCAATAAAGTACGCCCACATGATTTGAATCTTACGACCAAATATCCTGATGCAGAGTTCTCTTTAAAACTGAAAGCCAATTTTACAGGTGGATCAGTGGATGAGATGATTGGAGAAATCAATGTGGATAGCTTGGAATTTACAGCTCCGGATAAAGCATATTTCATGCAGAATATGAATATCCGGGCAACCAAACAAAATGGAGAAAATCAGCTTAGATTGACTTCCGAATTCCTGAAAGCAAGCATAGAGGGAAAATTCCAATATCACACATTGCCTGCCAGTATTCTGAATATTATGCGGAAATATGTGCCGTCTTTGATATTACCTCCCAAGAAGCCGATTGAAACCCATAATAACTTTTTGTTTGATATACATATATATAATACGGACATTTTATCTACGATATTTGATATACCGTTAACGGTATATACTCATTCTACGTTGAAGGGATATTTTAATGATGCTTTACAACGCTTGCGTATAGAGGGATATTTTCCCCGTCTGCAATATAAGAACAACTATATTGAGTCAGGTATGATTCTGTGCGAGAATCCGGCAGATCATATTCGTGCACGGGTTCGTCTGACTAATTTGAAAAAGAAAGGGGCAGTCAATCTATCTCTGGATGCACAAGCTAAAGATGACAATGTCAGTACGACTTTGGATTGGGGAAATAATGCTGCAGCAACATATAGCGGGAAATTAGCAGCTGTTGCCAAATTTCTACGTACAAGCGGAGAAAAGTCATTGTTGAAAGCGATGGTGGATGTGAAGCCTACTGATGTTATTTTAAATGATACTCTCTGGAAGATACATCCTTCGCAGGTGGTGGTCGATTCCGGACGAGTGGATGTGAATAATTTCTATTTTAGTCATCAGGATAGGTATGTACGTATTAACGGCCGGCTTTCCGAGAATCCTAAAGATACTGTAAAGGTTGATCTAAAGGATATAAATATGGGATATGTATTTGATATTGCAAGTATATCCGACGATGTAAATTTTGAGGGCGATGCAACAGGAACGGCTTATGCAAGCGGAGTGTTTAAAAAGCCTATCATGAATACCCGTTTATTTATAAAGAATTTCTCACTCAATCACGGTCGTTTGGGTGAACTGGATATATATGGTGAGTGGGATAATGAAAACAGAGGTATCCGGTTGGATGCATCCATTCAGGATATATCTCCTTCTCCGTCGCGTGTCACGGGTATTATTTATCCATTAAAACCCGAGAGCGGACTTGATTTAAATATTGAAGCAAATGAATTGAATCTGAAATTCCTCGAACATTATATGAAGTCTATTGCCAATGATATTAAAGGGCGAGGAACAGGAAAAGTACATTTCTATGGAAAATTTAAAGGATTGAACCTGGATGGTGCGGTTATGACAGATGCATCCATGAATTTTGATATTTTAAACACACATTTTGCGGTAAAAGATACTATTCATTTGGCTCCTACCGGATTGACATTCAATAATATACATATCTCTGATATGGAAGGGCATTCGGGGAGAATGAATGGATATTTGCATTTCCAGCATTTTAAGAACCTAAACTATCGTTTCGAGATACAGGCAAATAATATGCTTGTGATGAACACAAAAGAATCGACAGATATGCCTTTCTATGGTACGGTATATGGTACCGGGAATGTATTGCTCTCTGGAAACGCCATACAGGGGCTCGATGTAAATGTGGCCATGACTACAAATCGAAATACTACCTTTACCTATATTAATGGTAGTGTAGCATCGGCTACTAGCAATCAGTTTATCAAATTCGTGGATAAAACACCTCGTCGTACTATCCAGGATTCTGTTCAAGTAATCTCATATTACGAACAAATACAGCAAAAACGTCAGGAGGAGGAAGAGCAGAAAACAGATATCCGTTTGAATATTCTCGTGGATGCAACTCCCGATGCCACCATGCGAATCATTATGGACCCTATTGCCGGAGATTATATCAGCGGAAAAGGTACGGGAAATATCCGGACGGAATTTTATAATAAGGGCGATGTGAAAATGTTTGGTAATTACCGGATCAATCAAGGAGTATATAAATTTAGTTTGCAGGAAGTGATTCGTAAAGACTTTATTATCAAAGATGGAAGTACAATAACGTTCAATGGTGCACCTTTGGATGCTAACATGGACATACAAGCTTCATATACAGTGAACTCTGCCTCTTTGAATGATTTGATACCGGATGCTTCGGCTATTATACAACAACCCAATGTGCGTGTAAATTGTATCATGAATCTAAGTGGTATGCTGGTACGACCGACTATCAAACTGGGTATTGAGCTTCCGAATGAAAGAGATGAAATACAAACATTGGTACGTAATTATATCAGTACGGAAGAGCAAATGAATATGCAAATTCTTTATTTGCTGGGTATTGGCAAGTTCTATACGGAAGATGCCCGTAATAATAATCAGAATTCGAATGTGATGTCATCGGTGCTCTCATCTACTCTCTCCGGCCAGTTGAACAATGCACTTTCACAGGTCTTTGAAACGAATAACTGGAATATCGGTACGAATTTGAGTACGGGTGATAAGGGTTGGACAGACATGGAAGTAGAAGGTATTTTGTCGGGACAATTATTGAATAACCGTTTATTGATAAACGGAAACTTCGGTTATCGGGATAATCCGATGGCTAATACTAACTTTGTAGGAGACTTTGAAGCAGAATGGCTGATTACCCGTTCGGGAGATATTCGTTTGAAGGCTTATAATGAGACAAATGACCGTTATTACACAAAAACAAACTTGACTACACAAGGTGTAGGTATCATGTATAAAAAGGATTTCAATAAATGGAGTGATCTATATTTCTGGAATAAATGGCGGTTACGCAATAAGCGGAAACGGGAAGAAGCTGAAAAGGTGAAACCGCAACAAACGGACAGCATCACTGATAAAACTGCTAAATCGGCAGTGAAAAGAAAACGTGTACAGGAGCAGTAAAAAATAATAAACGATGACATATCCCCCAGGAATTATGTCATCGTTTGTTGTTTGTGAGAATTATGTTTCAGAATTATGCACTTTGACCTATGAAAGGACAGTACCGTTCTCGCCTATGTTTACTACTTTATCTACATCCCCCTTCTCAAGTTCAATTCGATAATATATGCTACCATCTGCTTTTTCAATATACTCCGCTTCGTCAAAACGATATTCTCCATATTGATTATTGAGAGTATTGTTTACTGCTTCAGGCAATTCATTCTGACGTATTTCCCATGAAGTAGAATACCAATTTCCAGTCTGGTTGAACAATACATCTTTTGAGATTCCATTATGAATGATATCTACCTCTGTAAATCCAAAATCCCAATCATTTCTATCATCTTCAACGTCTACTTCCATGATTCTTGCATTCGGATACTTTTCATTGATGAAGTTTTTCATAGCTTCAGTCAATTGTACAGGAAGATGTTCGCTGTTATCATCATCAGTGTCTACAATGCTTTTAATCAGAGTTCCATCAGCAGAATAATACAAATCGACCTCCTGATTCTGCTTTTCGACTTCAATTACGAAAACAGTTTCAACGCCTGTCCGTTCCAGTTTGTCTATATCATCCCGCTTCCATGAGGCATATTCGCTGTTCTCAAAAGACATTTTTACTGCTTGTGGTAATGCATTGTAAGGAATGTCCGTTTCTGTCATTTGCCATTTACCATCTTGGGTGAACCATGCAGATGCTTCATATCCGTCATAGAAATCTGCTACATAATATCCAGACTTAGTTTCCCACTTCACATTTGCAGCATTAGGGAATTTGGATGAAAATGCACTTTGAAGTTCGGCAGGAACAGCTATTGAACCATCGTCATCGTTGTCACAACTTTGCAGACTCCATGTGACGCTTAGTGCCAGTAAAAGTGTATAAATCTTTAGTTTCATCTTTGTTCAATTTAAATAGGTTTAGAAATCAATATCAATCAAATTAAATTTCAGGTCAAACTTCAGTTCCGTACGGTTGGACAGTTTTACTTCATAATCTTTCTTATCTCTCTCAATTTTTAGAATTTTAGCATCAGGGTAATTGGTCGTTACGTATTTCTGAATAGCTGCCGGAATAATTGCTGTAGGTACAGAACTATATTTGCAGTTCACTTCTTCCCAGTTGCCTTTGTTGTCAAACTCCACTTTATCGCCATTAGTGAAAATCACTTCATAACTTTTATAAAAGAAATCACTCTCCATTTTGGCTAATGCTACTTTGCTGTCGGCAAAATGCTGTTTGATAAACTGCTGTGCCGGTTGTGGCATTTGAGTTACCTGGATTGGTTTGTCGTCATCTGCACGAGCTACTGTTTGCAAAGTGAAAAGACACACTAATAAGAATACTAACTTTTTCATAATCGTTGTTTTTTAATATTGGTTTTTACTATTATTATTAATTTGATAATGCAAAGATGAGAGGAGAATCTGAAAAGATTTGGGAATTTTGAGAATTTCCGAAAAAAAAATCGAAAAAATATAGTGACGCTATCCGGTTAACATAGCGTCACTATACATAAAGGATACCGTCACCATCCTATAGAGATAGTGTCACTATAATTTCTTCTTGAAATTAGATTCTTTAGGATTCTTTTAAAACTACTAATAGATACATCGTTTATTTTTGCACACACAAATTTGACAATATTCATATTAAACAACCATAAGAACTTTTGTATGACTATGAGAACAAATTATTTTTTATTATTAGCTATTCTATTGGGGATGATCCCTATGAGTTACACGCACGCCAATGATTCAATACCTAAGAGCGTGATTCTGTACACACCTTACACAAAAATCTCCGTATCTCCCGGAGCGTCAATTGACTACAGTATTGATCTTATCAACAACACAGACCAGTTGACGAATGCGAATCTTTCTGTCAGCGGATTGTCCTCCAGTTGGAAACACGAGATGAAATCCGGTGGCTGGAGCCTTAGCCAACTATCGGTACTTCCCAAAGAGAAAAAGACTTTCAATTTAAAAGTCGAAGTCCCATTAAAAGTGAATAAAGGTAATTATCACTTTGTGGTATATGCCGGAAACGCCAAACTTCCATTGGATGTAGTGGTTGCTCAAAAAGGAACATACCAGACTGAATTTACTACCGACCAACCCAACATGCAGGGAAATTCCAAATCAACCTTCACTTTCAGTGCCACTTTAAAGAATCAGACTGCCGACCAGCAGCTATATGCTTTGATGGCTAATGCACCCAGAGGTTGGAATGTAGTTTTTAAACCTAACTATAAGCAAGCCACTTCTGCACAAGTGGAAGCCAACAGCACTCAAAATGTAAGTATAGATATTACTCCTCCTGCCAATGTAGAAGCCGGCAGTTACAAAATTCCGGTACGCGCCGCTACAGGTACCACTTCTGCCGAATTGGAACTGGAAGTGGTTGTTACCGGCTCTTATCAAATGGAACTGACTACTCCCCGTGGGTTATTGAGTACAGATGTCACAGCAGGTGATATAAAGAAAATAGAACTGGAAGTCAGAAATACAGGTTCTTCATTACTGAAAGATATTCAGCTGTCTGCTAATAAACCTGCTGACTGGGAAGTAACTTTCGAACCTTCAAAAATCGATGCACTAAAAGCCGGAGAGACATCAACGGTTATGGCTACTTTGAAAGCTTCTAAAAAAGCATTGCCAGGCGACTATGTGACTACCATCATGGCAAAAACTCCTGAAGTAAATGCCGATGCGCAGTTCAGAGTTGCAGTAAAAACTCCGATGATATGGGGATGGGTAGGCGTTCTTATCATTATTGCCACCATCGGCGTGGTTTACTATCTGTTCCGTAAATATGGAAGGAGGTAAATTATGGGCGAACAAGTGATCGTACTTACCGATTTGACCAAACAATACGGTAATTTCACTGCTGTAGATCATATTCGCCTGAATATCCGGAAAGGAGAAATCTTCGGATTACTGGGACCGAATGGTGCTGGAAAATCAACTACTATCTTAATGATGTTGGGATTGACAGAGCCTACTTCGGGAACAGTTGAAATTTGTGGAATCAATTCTACTACACACCCCATTGAAGTAAAAAGGAAAATTGGGTATTTGCCAGAAGATGTAGGATTCTATGATGATATGACAGGACCGGAGAATTTGATCTATACAGCGCGATTAAATGGTATTTCTGATAAAGAGGCAAAAACCAAGGCTATGGAACTGATGAAGCGGGTAGGCCTTGAAGATCAGTTAGCCAAAAAGACAGGGAAATACTCTCGTGGTATGAGACAGCGGTTGGGATTGGCTGATGTACTTATTAAAAATCCGGAGATTATTATTCTCGATGAGCCGACTTCAGGGATTGACCCTGCAGGTGTTCAGGAATTTATCGAACTGATTCGCTGGTTGAGTAAAGAAGAAGGACTGACAGTGCTTTTCTCTTCCCATCATCTGGATCAGGTACAGAAAGTGTGCGACCGGGTAGGTTTGTTCAGTAATGGCCAATTACTTGCTTTGATTGATATGGCAGAATTGAAAGATAAGAAGCAGGAATTGTCTGATATTTATAACCATTATTTTGAGGAAGGAGGAGAAAGACATGAATAAAGTCAATCATCCTTTTTGGGTTATCGTCAACAAGGAAATTTCCGATCATGTCAAAAGTTGGCGTTTTATTATACTAATAGGTATTATAGCACTTACCTGTATGGGGTCGCTATATACAGCACTCACCAATATTAGTGAAGCCATCAAACCTAATGATCCGGACGGTTCGTTTCTTTTCTTGAAGTTGTTTACGGTTTCAGATGGGACTCTCCCCTCTTTTGTGCTGTTTATTAACTTCTTAGGTCCCCTATTGGGAATCGCTTTGGGATTTGATGCAGTCAATTCCGAACAAAATAAAGGAACATTGAGCCGTATGCTGTCCCAGCCTATTCATCGCGATTGCATTATCAATGCGAAGTTTGTGGCTGCTTTGATTGTGATAGGTATCATGTTGTTTGTATTGGGCTTTCTGGTGATGGGATGTGGGCTGATTGCTATTGGTATTCCTCCTACGGCAGAAGAGTTTTGGAGAATTGTTTTCTTCATCATTACCAGTATCTTTTATGTAGCATTCTGGTTGAATCTGGCTATTCTGTTCTCACTCCGTTTCCGTCAGGCAGCGACTTCTGCATTAGCATCTGTGGCCGTTTGGCTGTTTTTTAGTGTATTCTATACCATGATTGTTAATTTGGTGGCAAAAGGGTTGAGTCCGTCACAGATGGCATCACCTTATCAGATTATCAGTTATCAGAAGTTTATTCTAGGGTTGATGCGTTTGGCACCGAGTGAACTGTTTAATGAAGCTACCACCACACTATTGATGCCTTCTGTCAGAAGTTTGGGGCCATTGACTATGGAACAGGTACAGGGAGCTATCCCTAGTCCGCTCCCATTGGGACAAAGTCTTTTAGTTGTATGGCCACAGTTGACCGGATTGATTGCGGCAACGGTTATTTGCTTCGCTATTTCTTATATCATGTTTATGAGGAGAGAAATACGATCCCGATAACCTGCTCACTATAAAAGACGCAGAGGACACGGAGAAACAGGTGAATGGATATACCTGACAAATTGGTTTTATGATAACCGACAGGTCGTTCACTTAAAATCCGTGTCCTCTGTGTTTTTCAGATGAATCTTATGATTGGGAAATCTCGAAGCAATGTTCATTCTGCTCGAAGTAATATTTTATATTCAGATGTTGCAAACGACAGATGGAATCGGCTATAGCTAATCCCAGCCCTGTAGATCCTTCTTTTTTGCTACCCTGATAGAAACGTTCGAAGATATGTTCCTTGTTCAGCGGATGTTCCACTCCCGAATTTCGGAAAGTAATACCGTTCTTAGTAACGGTGATTCGGATATGTCCTCCATCAATATTATGTACAAATGCATTTTTCAGGAGGTTAGTGAGCAAAGCAACAGCCAGGGATTCGTTCATTGTCACCTTGAAAACGCCTTGTTCATCTATCGTGACTTCTATGTTGCGATAATCATAAACTTCTTCGTAATCTTGCAGATATTGTTTGAGAAGTACATTGAGTTCCAATTCTTTGGTATCCGTAAACTGACCATTATCAATCTTGGAAAGCAATAATAGGGATTTGTTTAATTTAGTAATGTATTCTAAAGTCTGATGCGTTTTCATCAGTTCTTCCAGTTGTTTTTCTGATAGCGAATCATCTTCCATCAACATTTCCAATCGATTACGGCAGATAGCAAGTGGAGTTTGTATCTCGTGTGAAGCATTTCCGATAAACTGTTTTTGTTGTTCGAACATCTGCTCCGTACGTTCCACATAACGAATGGCAGCCTCATTTAATTTCCGGAATTCCGTGATTTGAGTATCGTTACTCAAAGGTTTATTTCTTTTTCCTGTTTGATAACCGTCCAGCCAGTGTAGAAGTACATAGAGCGGTCGCATATTCCGGTAAAATACCCATACGGAAATGATAATAATGCAGAATAATAAAGCTACATATAGAAATATAATCCACATTTGGATGGCATCTCTCAAATCATCTTTTTCAATGCTGGGGGTCGATACTGTCAGTTCGTGGTATCGTCCTTCATCATCTTTAAAGATAGTAGTAAGAATACGTGCCGGCTCGGTCTCTCCTTTTTCTTCAATGTATACCATAGAGTCTTTATACTGAATATCCTCCCGGCTTTCCGCATACTCTTTGCTTACTTCCATCATATAATATTGATTGTTGGAGCCATTGGTTTTAGAAGGTAGCTCCTCTCCTGCCAATGCCCGGATAATGATGGTTTCCGAATAATCTTCCAAAGCATCATCCACTTCATCGTTGACTTCATCGATCATCGTAACATAAAAGAAGATAGCCCAGACCGTCAGTATGAGAGTCAGAGCAAGGGTAATACGAAGAATGATGTAATATATTAATTTCATGGACAATAATCTCTTTCCTTTTTATTCTACTATCATTTTATACCCAAATCCATAGACTGCTTTAATTTCAATAGTTGCACCCGAATCCTTGAGCTTTTTGCGAAGATTCTTGATTTGTGCATATATGAAGTCAAAATTATCGACCTGATCGATATGGTCTCCCCACACTGATTCGGCCAAAGTGTTTTTATTGATTAATCTCCCAGGGCGATTGATAAAATATAACAGGATATCATATTCTTTTCTATTTAGTTCCACTTCCTGCTCGTTGACAAATACACGATATTTATCCGGTTCTATCCGTACGTTGCCTTGGCGGATATCAATCTCTCCATCATGCTGATGGCGACGAATCACGCTTTTAATTCGTGCATTTAGTTCAACCAAATGAAATGGCTTTGGCAAATAATCGTCCGCTCCCAGTTCTAATCCCAAAACTTTGTCTTCCAGAGAGTCTTTCGCGGAAATAATAATCACGTTCTCCCGCTTATGGAGAGCTTTCAGTCGTTCAAGAAGATCAAGTCCGCTTCCGTCCGGTAGCATGATGTCCAATAAGATACAATCATAGTCGTAATCTTCAATTTTGCGTAGAGCAGAATTGAAGTCACTGGCTGTTTCTACAACGTAACGTTCTTTTTCAAGTGAACATTGAATCAGTTCTCTCAAAGAGGGTTCGTCTTCTACAATCAATATCTTCATAATTTTGTCTCCTTTCTTTTTTACATACTACAAAGAAAAGGGATATTTCTGAAATAAAACTGAAATGGATTGAAAAAAGAGCTTGAAATAACTATTGAATGTCTAATGAACTGTTAGGACAGGCCATAAATAATATAATATGGAAGGAAAAAAAGAAAAGGATGAAAGCGATTGAGCCGTTTCCATCCTTTTTATAATTATGTGCGAATTTTGTTTAATAAGAACGTGCAAATATCACGCGGCAAGCAGATGGTTTACCTGTTACCATACATTTACCAGGTTCTTTGTCTCCCGGAACAAATGACTCGAACGGAATACAACGAATGGTTGCTTTAGTTTCTTCCTTAATTTTTTCTTCGGTTTCAGTAGTTCCATCCCAATGAGCCAGAATAAATCCGCCTTCTTCGATTTTTTCTTTAAATTCGTCATAGGTGTCTACTGTTGTAATCTTGGAGTTACGGTAGTCCAATGCTTTCTTGTAGATATTAGCTTGCATTTCTTCAAGCAAATTCTGAACGTATGTTTCAATGCCTTCACAAGTAACCGTTTCTTTTTCCAGTGTATCACGGCGCATCACTTCCATAGTGTTGTTTTCAAGATCGCGACCACCCATAACCAAACGAACAGGTACACCCTTCAATTCATAATCAGCGAATTTGAAGCCCGGGCGTTTGTTATCTGCATTATCATATTTCACAGAGATACCCAATGCTTTCAACTTAGCTACAATGCCTTCTACTTTAGCGTCAATTTGTTTCAGTTGTTCGTCATTCTTATAGATAGGAACGATTACTACCTGAATCGGAGCCAAATGTGGAGGTAATACCAATCCGTTGTCATCCGAGTGAGTCATAATCAATGCACCCATCAAACGAGTAGAAACACCCCATGAAGTAGCCCAAACATACTCCAACTTGTTTTCCTTGTTAACGAACTGAACATCGAATGCCTTTGCAAAGTTTTGTCCCAGGAAGTGGGAAGTACCACTTTGCAATGCTTTTCCGTCCTGCATCATGGCTTCTATTGTGTAAGTGTCAAGTGCACCTGCAAAACGTTCATTGGCTGATTTCACTCCCTTTACAACGGGAACAGCCATATATTTTTCTGCAAATTCACCATATACATTCAACATTCTGATTGCTTCTTCCTCTGCTTCTTCACGGGTAGCATGAGCGGTATGTCCCTCTTGCCACAGGAATTCGGCAGTACGCAGGAAAAGACGGGTACGCATTTCCCAACGGAAAACATTCGCCCATTGGTTGCAGAGAATAGGCAGGTCACGGTATGACTGAATCCAGTTCTTATAAGTATTCCAGATGATTGTTTCTGATGTCGGACGGATAATCAATTCCTCTTCCAATTTAGCTGCAGGATCTACTACAACTCCTGAACCGTCTTCCGCATTCTTCAAACGATAATGTGTTACTACGGCACACTCTTTCGCAAACCCTTCTACGTGTTCTGCTTCGCGGCTTAAGAATGATTTCGGGATTAATAGCGGGAAGTATGCATTTACGTGTCCTGTTTCCTTGAACATGTCGTCCAATTGACGTTGCATTTTCTCCCAGATAGCGTATCCGTAAGGCTTAATCACCATACATCCGCGCACAGCAGACTGTTCTGCCAAATCAGCTTTTACCACCAAATCGTTATACCACTGTGAGTAGTTTTCACTACGTTTGGTAAGGTCTTTCAGTTCTTTTGCCATTATATTTTTCTATTTAAAGTTTTCTTGAGTGTTAAAACAGGGTGCAAAAATACGAAAAATGCATGAACTGCCCTATTCTTCATGCATTAATTTTCTAAAGTCATGTACTTCTATATTACATATCTCATTTTTCATATTCGTTATATAGTTGCATCCGCGACTGTGCTTGTTCAGCATAGCGCTTTTTTGAGAACTAAAGGCACTATGACCCGATGAAAAGGTTTTATACAAAAGAAATAAGCCTTTCCTACCCAATTATGGTATTTTACTAATGTGGTAACCTCAATCATTTGTTTTCCTGTTTCCAATGGCGTAATGAAAATATCGACATAAAACAATAAATGTTTATCGTCTTTTCTCATAATTGCTTCTTGCTTGTCTTCCTCTATAATAAGTTCTTCACTTTCAATAGCTTTAGTTTCTATACCGAAAGGTTTGACTAAACAGGCCCTTATTGCATACAACATTCGGAGCCAAGCGGGGTTATGAGCAAAGACTTTTAAAATAATATCTTTAGGAGACAAACGATTTTCTGTAACTTCTATGGAAAAACTGTCACTGTAATCTACGGGGAGATATTTCTCTATTTCCTTAGCCATATTGGTTATTCAATTAGGGTTATTCTACAATATGTTCAGTTTAGGTTTCGTCCGATAATAGATAAAACCATAGAAAAGGGGGCTTGAAAAATAAAAAATCAGGCAGTTTTTTTTAAGATAACCACCTGATTTTCAAAAGAGCGGTAAACGAGGCTCGAACTCGCGACCCCCAGCTTGGGAAGCTAGTGCTCTACCAACTGAGCTATTACCGCATATTTACTGCATTTCTCGACTCAAAAGCCTTATGAAATGGTGATGCAAAGGTAAACATAATTTTTATATCTCAAATAAAATCGCAGAAATTTTAATGCAAGAAAAAAGAGAAATTAAAGCCTCTTCAATTCTTTTGTTTTGATGAAAAACAACCGGATATGAAAAAACGCATATTAGTAGCCCGTATAATTAAAAATATACAGATTGGCGATAGTCGCTATAGAAAAAATTCCAGGATTTCCGGTTAATAAGATTCAGATATAAACTATTTTAGTGAATAATCTATCACTAGGTTCTAAATAGAGAATGAATATTGAATATGTGAGAACAAAGTTGCTTATATTATTTCAAATTGACAGATTTAGTTTCTAGCAAAATAAATAAGATTTAGAGACAAACTGGTACTTTATGGGCTGTTTGGTAGCTTTCTTTTAAAGGGAGAACACGCTTCTCACCGACCAACGGTTGGTTCCATTTAAAGGAACAGAGCTTTTCCTTTAAAGAAACAACTCCAATATGCATTTATATTTTGTATAATCAAGTAGTTTATATCCATTAATAACACGCTTATTGCATATACTTGCATTATTTTATGCATCATTTTTTCTATCTGATAGAAATGATACAAACGTGATTCAAAGAGAAGATGAAAAATAGAACATCTTATAAAAAAGCGTTGAAACCTTCTTTTGTTGTATTGCTATATTCTTTCTGATGAACAAACCTCTCTTTTCATCTGTTAGAATATCTCAAATTCAGATATAACCTAACCAGTATGAAAAAAAATAAGCGACTTTGTATACTATTGACTTTGTATTTTTCCATCGGTCAGATAGATGCACAGATACCATTAAGTTTCGAAGAATCACTGCATCTGTTGAATCAAGGAAATCAGAGTCTGAAAATAGCGGATAAGAGTATTGAGATTGCGAAGGCTGAACGTGATAAGTTGAATGCTTTTTGGTATCCCAGTCTTCAGTCTACAGGTGCGTTTGTACACATGTCGGAGAAGATCGAAGTTAAACAGCCTTTATCGCAGTTTACCGATCCGGCTAAAGACTTTGTACATTCCATTATTCCGGATGACCAGATCATTTCGTCTATACTGGATCAAATTGGGGCAAATACCCTTATATTTCCTTTGACTCCAAGAAATTTGACAACTGTTGATTTATCAGCCGAGTGGGTACTCTTTTCCGGTGGTAAGCGTTTTCATGCCACCAACATCGGAAGAACGATGGTTGATCTGGCACGGGAAAGTCGGGCACAGGTATCGGCCAATCAGCAAAGTTTATTGGTTGAAAGCTATTACGGGCTTCGACTGGCACAACAAATTGTGACGGTTCGTGAAGAAACCTACAACGGATTGAAGAAACATTATGAAAATGCCTTGAAGTTAGAGGCAGCAGGAATGATTGACAAAGCAGGAAGGCTTTTTGCCCAGGTAAATATGGATGAAGCCAAACGTGCATTGGAAGCTGCGCGAAAAGAAGAAACAGTAGTGCAAAGTGCCTTAAAGGTTTTGCTGAATAAAAAGGATGCAGATGCCAATATCATTCCTACCTCTCCCCTTTTTATGAATGATTCATTGCCACCTAAAATGCTATTTGATCTTTCAGTAAACAGTGGGAACTATACACTCAACCAATTACAGCTGCAGCAGCATATTGCCAAACAAGAAGTGCGGATTGCTCAAAGCGGCTATTTGCCGAATATAGCCCTTTTTGGAAAACAGACCTTGTATTCGCATGGTATTCAGAGTAATTTATTACCGCGTACCATGGTAGGCATTGGTTTTACATGGAACCTCTTTGACGGACTGGATCGTGAAAAAAGAGTGCGGCAATCAAAATTAACGGAACAAACTCTGGCTTTAGGCCAGATGAAGGCCCGTGATGATCTGGCTGTTGGGGTAGATAAGCTTTATACGCAGCTGGAAAAGGCACAGGATAATGTAAAAGCTTTAAATGCAACGATTGCTTTAAGTGAAGAATTGGTACGCATCCGAAAGAAATCATTTACAGAAGGGATGGCAACTTCTACCGAAGTTATTGATGCTGAAACCATGCTTGCCAGTGTAAAAGTGGCTCGCCTGGCAGCATATTATGAATATGATGTGGCACTAATGAATCTACTCTCGCTTTGTGGCACACCGGAACAATTTGCAAACTATCAACCTAAACCGTAACAAACAATGAAACCAACTAGTAAAACCCTATCATGGGCTTTTGTCATCATTCTTCTGGCTGTCGGTATTTTCACCGGCTTGGGAGTTATATTAATGCATAAACAGCCGCTGGTCTTGCAAGGACAAGCTGAAGCAACAGAAATCCGTATCAGTGGGAAACTTCCCGGCCGTATCGACACTTTCTTCGTTCAGGAGGGAGACTGGGTACACCGGGGAGATACTCTTGTCGTCATTAATAGCCCTGAAGTACATGCCAAGTATCAACAAGTGAATGCCTTGGAACAGGTGGCAGTACAACAGAACAAGAAAATAGATGCCGGAACCCGTCGTCAGATCGTGGCTACTGCACTGCAATTATGGAATAAAACGAAGAGCGATCTTACTCTCGCCCAGACAACTTACAACCGTATTCTTACTTTATATAAGGACAGTGTCATTACTTCTCAAAGAAAGGATGAAGTAGAAGCTATGTATAAAGCGGCTGTAGCAGCCGAACGTGCTGCCTATGAACAGTATCAGATGGCTGTAGATGGTGCACAAAAAGAAGATAAAGCGTCTGCTGCCAGCATGGTGGATGCTGCTCGAAGCACAGTGGATGAAGTCTCGGCTTTGCTGGTCGATGCTCGGTTGACCGCTCCGGAAAACGGTCAGATAGCAACAATCTTCCCTAAACGTGGAGAGTTGGTTGCACCGGGAACTCCCATTATGAATTTGGTGGTGGTGGATGATATACATGTTGTTCTTAACGTGCGGGAAGATCTGATGCCGCAATTTAAAATGGACGAAACATTTGTTGCGGATGTGCCCGCTATCGGTAAAAAAAATATTGAATTCAAAATCTATTATATTAGTCCGCTAGGCAGTTTTGCTACCTGGAAATCAACCAAGCAAACCGGAAGTTATGACTTACGTACCTTTGAGATTCATGCCCGTCCAACCCAAAAGGTGGATGACTTGCGTCCCGGCATGTCCGTGTTATTGACTTTAGATTAATCGACATCAAATAAACCAGAGAATGGATGAATCACAAACATATTCCCCTTTTCGTTCCGTACTGCTCAGAGAGTGGTGGCGAATGACTTCACGGCGCCTTTATTTTGGTGTCTGCATTGTCTTGCCATTGTTCACCCTTTTCTTTATGGCTACGATCTTTGGTAACGGACAGATGGAAAACATTCCTATTGGTATTGTCGATCAGGATAATACTGCTACTTCCCGGACGATAGTCAGGAATATTTCTGCCGTACCAACTTTTAAAGTGACAAAGCATTTTGTAAATGAAGCAGCTGCCCGTGAATCTGTGCAAAAGAAAGAGATTTATGGATATCTTTCCATACCTCCCCAATTTGAACAGAATGCGATTACCGGAAAGAATGCAACACTCTCCTACTATTATCATTATGCATTAATGTCGGTAGGTGGTGAGTTGATGGCGGCATTCGAAACTTCCTTAGCTCCGGTGGCTCTTTCTCCTGTGGTGATGCAAGCGATGGCACTCGGAGTAGAACAGGATCAGATTACCACCTTTTTATTACCCGTACAAGCTAATAACCATCCGATATATAACCCTAGTCTGGATTATTCGGTATATTTAAGTCAGCCCTTTTTCTTTGTGCTGTTTCAGGTTTTGATTCTGTTGATTACCGTGTATGCGGTTGGCATTGAAATCAAGTTCCGCACAGCAGATGATTGGCTGGCGACTGCAAAAGGCAATATAGTGACAGCTGTTTTAGGTAAATTATTACCTTATACCATTATATATATACTGATAGGATGGTTGGCTAATTACGTCATGTTTGGTATTTTGCATATTCCTTTTCAGGGGAGTTGGTGGTTAATGAATATCATGACTGTGCTTTTCATCATTGCAACACAGGCTTTAGGGCTGTTTTTATTCTCGCTGTTTCCGGCAATATCGTTGGTTATAAGTGTAGTTTCTATGGTAGGTTCTCTGGGGGCTACTTTGTCCGGAGTAACCTTTCCGGTTCCCAATATGTATCCGTTGGTGAGGGATGCTTCCAATTTGTTCCCTGTCCGTCATTTTACGGAAATGATGCAAACCATGCTCTATGGAGGCGGTGGGTTTATCCATCTTTGGCCGTCGGCTGTGATACTCTGTATCTTCCCGTTGCTGGCCCTGTCGCTGCTTCCTCATTTAAAACGAGCTATAGAAAGTCATAAGTATGAAAACATTAAGTAAGTTACAACAGTTGTCATTCATCATTCGTCGTGAATTTCTAGCTATCAGTACCAGTTATGCGGTTTTACTGGTGTTGATGGGAGGAATCTTCGTTTACGGGTTGCTCTACAATTATATGTATGCACCGAATATTGTAACCGATGTACCTGTTGCCGTAGTCGACAATTCGCACAGTGAATTGAGCCGTGATTTTATCCGTTGGCTGGATGCTACTCCCCAAGCAGAGATTTTTAGTCAGGCTATGGACTATCACGAAGCAAAAGAATGGATGAAAGAAGGCAAAGTACAGGGAATACTCTACCTGCCTCATGATTTTGAGGAACGGGTGTTCCGGGGAGATGAAGCCGTATTTTCCCTTTATGCAACTACTGATGCCTTCTTGTATTTCGAAGCTTTGCAAGGTGCTTCTTCACGTGTCATGCTGGCTATTAATGATAAATACCGGCCAGATGAAGCAGTGTTTCTTCCACCACAAGGATTGCTCGCCGTAGCTATGGCGAAACCGATCAATGTGGAAGGCACTGCACTCTACAATTATACCGAAGGATATGGTTCCTATCTTATTCCGGCAGTCATGATGATTATAATTTTCCAGACCTTGCTGATGGTTATTGGTATGGTGACCGGAGAAGAATACAGTAGTAAAGGAATCCGTGCATATACTCCTTTGGGGTATGGCTGGGGAGTTGCTATTCGTATAGTGGCAGGAAAAACGTCCGTATACTGTACTCTTTATGCCATCTTTGCCTTTTTTCTATTAGGCTTGCTCCCTCACTTTTTCAGCATCCCCAATATTGGAAACGGATTGTACATCGTACTATTATTGATTCCATATTTGATGGCAACTTCTTTCTTGGGATTGGCTGCATCCAGGTATTTTACGGATTCTGAAGCTCCCCTACTCATGATCGCCTTCTTCTCCGTAGGATTAATCTTTCTTTCCGGCGTTTCCTATCCAATGGAACTAATGCCCTGGTATTGGAAAGTAGTCCATTACATTTTCCCAGCTGCACCAGGCACACTCGCTTTTGTGAAACTGAATTCTATGGGAGCCAGTATGGCTGATATCAGACCGGAATATATAACTCTCTGGATACAGGCACTTATTTATTTTACAATAAGTATATGGGTCTATAAGAAGAAACTGGAATCAAATCTGATTAGTTAAATTAACAAAAACAAAACATGCGCTAATTATAACATATAGCAAAAGAACACTTTCAGATAAATCAACTTCGCAAAGTAAATAATCAACTTTGGAAATAAAAATGTTTCTAAATAGATGTTTTCTTGTAGAATCTCTCCTATTTCTTTGCATTTGTCATTGTTTTTGTCTAGTTTCGTTAACTGTTATGTTTATATGATCGTTAGAAGTAGTTTAAAAAACAACTATTTATATGAAATACATTGTATATATTCTTCTCTTTTTTCCTGTTTGGGTTACAGCACAAACATACAAATATATAGGAATAGAAGATGGCTTGAGCAATCGCCGGATATTCAATATTCAGAAAGATGCTCAGGGCTATATGTGGTTTCTTACAAATGAAGGGATGGACCGATACAACGGTAAAGATATAAAACACTATAAATTAAATAAAGAAGGCACTATTTTGGATGCTCCCATACGTTTGGAATGGTTATATACAGAACCACATATCGGTATATGGGTGGTTGGCAAACAAGGACGAGTCTTTCAATACGAAGCCGACAGAGACGATTTCAAAATGGTATATAAATTACCGGATACCTCTGAAGCAATAAGTTGTGGTTATCTGGATCGCAATGATAATATCTGGATATGTCGTAAAGATACTGTATTGCTGTATAATATTAAAGATGCTCATATAGTTCGATTTCCCAATGTATTGCATAGTAGTATTACGGCAATAGAACAAGTAGATGAGCACCATTTCTTTATAGCAACGGAGACGGGCGTACGATATGTCAAACTGGAGAATGGTATTTTAGAGACCATGCCTGTTGAAACACTGGACTATTTTCATGCACAGGTGAGTGAACTGTATTTTCATCGGCAATTAAAAAGATTGTTCATTGGTTCATTTGAAAGAGGAGTTTTTGTGTACGATATGAATACACAGGAAATTATACGTCCGGACGCTGATCTTAGTGATGTAAACATAGCTCGTATCAGCCCATTGAATGAAACAGAGTTACTGATTGCAACGGAAGGAATGGGGGTGTATAAAGTTAACGTAAATACCTGTGAACTGGAAGATTACATTATTGCTAATTATCAGAGTTATAATGAAATGAATGGAAATAATATCAATGATGTTTTTGTAGATGAAGAAAAGCGGATATGGCTTGCTAATTATCCAACAGGAATTACAGTGATTGATAATCGCTATGAAAATTATCATTGGATGAAACATGCTATGGGTAATGCACAGTCATTAATCAATGATCAGGTACAAGCGGTTATCGAAGATCATGAAGGTGATCTGTGGTTTGGAACTAGTAATGGTATTAGTCTTTATAATTCAAAAACAGGTCAGTGGCATTCATTTCTAAGCTCTTTTAATCATCAACTAAAGGACAAGAATCATATATTTATTACTTTATGTGAAGTGGCTCCTGGCATTATATGGGCAGGAGGATATACTTCCGGCATTTATAAAATAAATAAAGAAACGCTATCAGTTGAATACTTCTCTCCTTACCTTCTTTCTCACGTCAATATGCGTCCGGATAAATATATTCGTGATATAGTTAAAGATTCAAGAGGACATATCTGGTCGGGAGGCTATTATAATCTAAAATGTTTTGATTTGGAGACTAACAGTGCACGTCTATATCCGGGACTGAATTCCATAACATCAATTGTTGAAAAAGACAAAGATAATATGTGGATCGGAACTGCTGCTGGCTTGTATTTATTGAATCGAAATACTGGTGAATATCAGTATATTGAAATGGAGATAGGAATCACTTATATTAATACGCTTTATCAGGCAGATAATGGGTTGTTATATATCGGGACAAATGGTATGGGAGTATTTATCTATAATCCTCAAGATAAGACTTTCGAACATTATTTTTCTGATAATTCTGCTTTAGTTTCAAATAGAATATTTACAATATTGCCGGAAGTAGATGGACGTATAATGATGAGTACAGAGAACGGAATAACCTGTTTTCATACTAAAGAAAAGATATTTCGTAATTGGACTAGAGGAGAAGGCTTGTTGCCTGCATACTTTAACGCAGCGGCAGGAACGGTGCGTAAAAATAAAAACTTTGTATTCGGTAGTACGGATGGAGCAATTGAACTTCCGATGAATATGAAATTCCCGGATTATAAGTTCTCCAGATTGGTATTTAGCGACTTTCATCTGTCTTATCAACCTGTTTATCCGGGTGTCAAGGATTCTCCTTTACAGAAAAGTATCGATGAGACAGATGTATTAGAGCTGGCTTATGATGAGAATACGTTTTCATTTGAAGTTTCTACAATCAATTATGATTCTCCCGGAAATGCACTATATTCATGGAAATTAGAAGGCTTTTATGAGAAATGGACTCAACCGGGAGCAAATAATTTGATTCGTTTTACCAATTTGCCTCCAGGTAGATATATTCTTCATGTACGTGCTATATCCAGAGAAGAACATGACATTGTTTTTCAGGAACGTGCTATGAAAATTATCATCACGCAACCTTTTTGGTCGAGTTGGTGGGCTATCTTGTGTTATATTCTGTTGGTAATAGGGGGATTTTATTTTGTTCTACGTGTGATAAATCTAAGAAAACAAAAGAATATATCTGATGAAAAAACGCAGTTCTTCATCAATACGGCCCATGATATACGTACTCCATTAACTTTAATAAAAGCACCTTTGGAGGAATTATTGGAAGAAGAGACGCTTACCGACAATGGAATAACTCGTACGAACATTGCATTGAGGAATGTGGAAGTTCTTTTACGACTGGTCAGCAATCTGATTAATTTTGAGCGAACGGATGTATATTCCTCTAAAATGAGTGTTTCCGAGTATGAGTTGAATACCTATATGAATGAAATATATAATTCATTCTCTTCTTATGCTGCCATTAGGCGTATTGAATATACATACGAGAGTACTTTCAGCTATATGAATGTATCGTTTGATAAGGAGAAGATGGATTCTATTTTGAAGAATATAATATCGAACTCGCTAAAATATACTCCGGAAAATGGAAAGGTCAGCATTTCCGTGTCCGATACGAATGATTCATGGAAAGTGATAATCAAGGATACAGGTATAGGTATTCCTGCCAGTGAACAAAGTAAGTTGTTCAAGCTTCATTTCCGTGCCAGCAATGCTATTAACTCTAAAGTGACGGGTAGTGGTATCGGATTAATGTTGGTAGGAAAACTGGTGAGCCTTCATGGAGGTAAAATTAGTGTAGATAGTGTCGAACATCAAGGTACGACAATCAAAATTGTTTTTCCGAAAAAGAATAAGACTTCTCAAAGTATCAGTGACGAAGCATCTTCTAAATTTGAGGCGTTGGCTCCTGTACTGCCCGCTCCGAATGTACCGGCAAAGACAACCGCTACGATAGATGATCCAAATTTACGACGGATTCTTGTTGTAGAAGACAATGATGAGCTACGCTCCTATCTGGTCAGTTCATTGTCTTCTATATATAATGTACAAGCTTGCGCTAACGGAAAGGAAGCATTGATTATTATCAAAGAATATTGGCCGGAACTGGTTCTTTCTGATATCATGATGCCAGAGATGCGGGGAGATGAATTGTGTGTGGCTATCAAAAGTGATATTGAAATTTCACATATTCCTGTGTTGTTGCTCACTGCTTTGGGAGAAGAAAATAATATTCTGGATGGACTGTCGATTGGTGCGGACGAATATCTCATCAAACCTTTCAGCGTGAAAATATTACGGGCGAATATCGCTAATCTGTTGGCAAACCGGGAACTGTTGCGCATGAGATATGCCAATCTGGATATAGAAGCGAAATCAATGGTTCCATCTGCAAACGGTACTAACAGCCTCGATTGGAAGTTTATATCAAATGTAAAGAAAATCGTGGATGAGAATATAAACAACCCTGAATTTTCCGTTAATGTGCTCTGTGAATCAAGTGGCATGAGCCGTACCAGTTTCTATTGTAAATTGAAAGCATTGACGGGACAGTCTCCGACAGAGTTTATTCGGGGGATGCGTTTGAAACGTGCTACCGAGTTATTGAAAGAGGGTGAATATGCTATTAATGAGATTTCAGACATGGTTGGATTCTCTGAAACTAAATATTTTCGGGAAGTATTCAAAAAATACTATAAGATGAGTCCGAGCAGGTATGCTAAAGAAGGAGGCAATCCCTCTGCTGAACTGGAAGATGACGAAGAAGATTGATAAATAAAAAGCGAATAGATACGTTGTATTTAAAAAAGTTCTCCTCTGTTATGGGTATCTATAACAGAGGAGAACTTTCTTTTTCAAGGCTTATAACTCTTTTCAGGGAAAAGCGGTTATTGATAAGGAAGTTATTTGCGAATCAAATATCTAATGAATAAATAACCTCCGAATACTTGCAGGCACATTCCGGGAATTCCAATGCGGAAATCCTGAATGGCATTGTAGAAATTTCCTATATACATCCACTCTCCCAATGTCCCTACAACTTGATAGGTAAGTACTACGCCAACCAATACCGGGATGGAGATACGTCCGAAACGTTGTGCGGCCCAACCGGCAGCAATGGCGAGCAATACGGACTTTAATAAAATAGCAGGCAGCACCACCGGCATCGGCATACCAAAAAGTGAGGAGTTGATAATAGGGGAAAGAACAGCAGTCAGCAGACCGACTTTCCATCCGTACTTATAAGCTCCGATCAGTGTGAAGAAATAGATAGGCAGCCAGGTTATTCCTCCTTGCGGTATGAGATGAAAAAATTGGGGAAAAAGGATGTTGCCAACGATGAATAACGAGGCTGCCAGATAAGTTCTCACATTGCCGTAATTCAGCGAATAGAGTTTTACAGTAGTTGATTCCATATCATTTTATTATTTAAAAGTTCAAATTAATACCACCCATAAACGTAGCTTTGGGCATGGGATAACCTGCATTTATTTCATAACGCTGTGCCAGCAGGTTCTCTCCTTTTATGAAGAGGTTAGCGAAACGGCAGACACGATAATTCCCACGAAGATTCCATAAAACAAAATGATCCTGTTGCTCGCTACCCTTTACAACAGAAGTATAAAGTCCTTTCACATATTGTACTCCAGTCGATATACTCCAACGTCCGGAAGTATAGTCCGCCCCTGCATACAATTTATGTTCGGGGGCAGCAAGAACGGGATTCTCCATGTGCAACCAGCTATAATTGGCGTTCACATTCCAGTGTGAATTGATGTGGTAGCCTATATTCGTTTCAACTCCCCAATTCTCTATCTCTCCGGAATTGATATTCAATGGAGGAAAGAGTCCGTTTGACATAATCAGATTGTCGCCATTGATATAGTAAAGGCTGATTCCGTAGGACAATGCCCCTTCCAGCAGACGTTGTGAATAGGAAAGTTCATAGTTGATTAGTTTTTCCGGTTTCAATTCCGGGTTGGCAGGAGGAAACATATACATCTCACGAATGGTTGGATTACGGTATCCTTTGCTGACCATTGCTTTAAGTTCTGCATTCTTGGGTAAATGAAAAGCCAGTCCGCCTTGTGGAATCCATTCTGTACCTACGTGTGAATGGTGGTCTACACGAATACCTGCGTCCAGTGAGAACCAACTGCTGATATCCTGACGGAAATCAACGTATCCGGCAAACTCATCCATTTGCTTGTCTACTCCCGGAGTATGTTCACCCGTAGCCAGTACTTTGTTCCATGATTCACCTCCGAAGTGTTGATAATCAAATCCTACGGTCAAACGATTACCGGTAAAGAAAGTGGCACTCTGATACCATGATACACCCAGCATTTTGTCTTTAGAGTTGAAATGTGATTTTTGCGGTTCTTTTCCTATCTGATAGCCATCATTGATTTTATGCCGTCCCCAGTTATAGAAAAAGCTCAAACCTCCTGAAGTCTTTTCATAATGATTTTCCAAAGCGAACGATGTCATTCCACGAGTGATACGAGAATCGTTGTCAATCAGTGGTACTTGGATAGTCCCCGGATTGGAAGCATTAAAATGGGTTACATTCACATCTCCCCATACTTTCCAGAAAGAACTGATATCATAACCTAACTTTGCGTATCCACCATATTGCTCGAATCCCATATCGGGACGATGTCCATCTGTACGATTATATGATCCGGTTACGACGCTACTGAAACGTCCCTTCTTGACACGGTTGGAAAATTCAGTCTGCAACGTGTTATATGAACCGTACCCAACTTGCATATTCGTCTTCACACCTTCTTCCTGTTGCCGACGGGTAACAATATTAATCACACCACCCATGGCATTCGAACCATAAAGTACAGATGCAGGACCACGTAAAACTTCCACTTTCTCTGCCATCATAGATTGATAAGCATCCGCTATCGGATGTCCCATCAACCCCATGTACTGGGGATGACCGTCAATCAGTACCAATAATCCCGCTGTCGGACTACCACCGATACCACGCAAGCTCATGCCACCTGCAGCTCCGGTAGATACGCCATATCCCATGATGCCACGACTGGTAGTGAATAATCCCGGTACCTGCTCCGTTAACAACGGCAAAAGAGAAGGCTCATATCTTTTCTCAATTTGTTGCCTGCCGACTACGGAAATGGTCATCGGAAGATGACGCACATCGGTTTCATTACGTGTTCCGGTGACTACGACTTCATCAATCATATAATTTCTTCCGGCCTGTATGCTATCCTTTTTAGTATGTGTCATTCCCGAGAGGGAAAGCAAGCTACCGAACAGGAATAAACAAGCTGTATTTCTTCTCATACTTTATTTCGTGTTTCAAGTTTCTTCTTTTTACTTCTTATTTCTGATCTTTTCCAGAAAATCGCGGATCAGTGGTAATATTTCTTCTGCTGATTCCACTTCACTGCACATTGTCTCTACAGGACATCCTCCTGTATGGTTACGGTTCCAGATAAAAGCAACTTCCTGCGCAAAATCGACTTTCACATCTGATTTCCGGAATAGCTCCAAAGCCTTGGTACTGATAATATCCGTATATAATTCTTTTATACCACCCAGAATCATCAGGGCGGCAGCTCCCTTGCCAACCACTTTATCAGCAATCAAAGCTCCTTTAAGAAACTCCGGTTCCTGTGTTAGCAAATCATAGAGATCGGCTACGCCACGTTGAGTGAAAGTGCGGATTTTTCCTCCGTTGGCAATGGTACAGGAGTATCCTCCCGTATGTAATAGATTGATTAATTTTTCCATCGTTTCTTTTATAAAGTACCTTGTTTCAATTGTTCTACAAACTGGTCGATCCGGTGCAGTTCTTTCGGAATATCAATATTTTGCGGGCAATGAGCCACACACTGATTACAACCGATGCAATGGCTTGCCTGTCGAAGTTTGGGCACGCTACGGTCATATCCGACAAGAAAAGCGCGCCGGGCTTTCGCATAATTTTCATCCTGTCCGCTTCTGGCGACATTACCTTCATTGACACAACGGTTGTAATGTAACAATACAGCAGGTATATCCAGTCCATACGGACATGGCATACAGTATTTGCAGTCGTTGCAAGGGATGGTAGGATATTTCAGCATTAATTGTGCCGTTTCTTCGAGGAATTCTTTTTCTTCATCTGTCAATGGCTCCAAAGGAGAATAAGTGCGAAGATTATCCTGCAGATGCTCCATATAAGTCATGCCGCTTAATACAGTCAGAATATCCGGGAATGAACCGGCAAAACGGAAAGCCCAGGAAGCGACACTGCTTTCCGGACGACGTTGTTTGAGCCGTGCCACCAGATTATCGTTCAATTTGGATAGACGTCCTCCCAAAAGTGGTTCCATAATGATGGCAGGAATCCCCCGTTTGGCCAGTTCGCCATAGAGATATTCCGCATCCGTATTTCGAGTATTGGTCTCTTTGGCATGTTTCCAGTCTACATAATTGAGCTGTATTTGTACAAAATCCCATTTAAATTCATCGTGTCGTGAGAGCAGATAATCATATACTTCAATGTCACCATGGTAAGAAAATCCGAGATTCCGGATGCGTCCGGCTTCACGCTCTTTAACCAGAAAATCAAGTATTCCGTTATCCAGGTAGCGTCCTTTAAGGGCTTCCATTCCTCCCATGCCGATGCCGTGGAGCAACATATAATCAATGTAGTCGACTTGTAGCTCCGTGAATGATTTGTGGTACATTTTGAGTGAGGCTTCGCGAGACCACGTATCAGGAGAGAAATTAGACAATTTGGTAGCGATGTAATATTTATCACGGGGATGGCGACTCAATGCAATACCTGTTGCCTTTTCGGAAAAGCCTTGTACATATGCCGGAGATGTATCGAAATAGTTCACTCCATGAGCGATTGCATAATCTACCAATCCGTTTACGGCATCCTGGTCGATAACTTCACCATTACCATCGGGAGCAGGTTTGAGCGGCCAACGCATACAACCATATCCCAAAAGTGAAACACGGTCACCGGTGGTTGGAGATGTGCGGTAAGTCATTTTATCGGTGGGCACCTCTCCTTCTCCTGTTGCGCTACTTGCAGAAGTAGTCCCCTTTGAAGAGCATCCGTATAACAGACCTGTCGATGTGGCTGCACTGATACCTACAATCTTAATAAAATCTCTTCTATTTATATCTTTCTTATTTTTATCTTCCATAATCTTATACTGATTTAGATCAAATAATTCTATGCATCTGATGTCCTGTCACATAAATGGCGCTGAAAGGACGGGACGGACAAAGGTTCTCACACGCCCCACAACCGATACATTTTTCTACATTTACTACCGGAATCTTTGGAGAATCTGTTTTTTCAGGATCGGAAGCTACCATCTGTATGGCACCTGTCGGACAATGGCGGGCACAGTTGCCACATTCCATTCCATCTGTCAAAGGTACACAGTTCTCTTTAATCCATACGGCATGTCCGATCTGAATAGCTGATTTCTCGGCAAGACTGGTGAGATGAATAGCACCGGCAGGACAAACTTCCGAACATTTAGTACATTCGGGACGGCAATATCCACGTTCGTATGATATTTCCGGTTGCATCAATGTCAATAGGTTGTCCGATGGGCGCAATACCTGGTTGGGACAAACAGAGACACATAATTGGCAGGCTGTGCAATGTTGAGTGAAATTGCGTGCGCTTAAAGCACCGGGAGGATAGATAGGGTTTTCTCTTTGGGGAATCTTTTTATCTTCGATAGTAGCCAATCCTCCGTCTACTTTTTTCTCTTGTGCTTTCAGTACAGAAGTTGTTGCAAAAATGGCCGATGCTGAAAGGAAGCTACGACGGGCATTGTCTACCTGTTCAGTAGTGACAGACTTTGCTTTCGTATCTTCGCTCGTAGCTATTTCGTTCTTAGGTTTCCGTCTTGTGTATGTAATGGCTCCATGCTTACACTTTCCGATGCAATCCATACAAGTCACACAACGGCTATAATCTATTTCATGAGCTTTCGGATTAATACACGATGCTTTGCAATTGCGGGCACACAAACCGCAACTATTGCATTTGGAAGTATCAATTACCGGTTTGAATATCGCATATTTGGATATAAACCCTAATACAGTACCTACGGGGCAGATCGTATTACAATAGGTTCGTCCGTTGCGCCACGCCAGAATGAAAAGAACAACAAGGGTAACAATGGCAATCAGCATCGTCGAAAGACTCTTTATCCATACATCTACCTCATAAAAAGCATAACTATCCATTCGTTCGGCGAAGTACGCCAACAGGTTGTTTCCCCATTGCCAGACCGGTGCAAAAAGACTGGAAGCTATCCGGCCATAAGCACTATACGGTGCCAGCAAGATAGCCAAAGAGTTCAATCCTGCAACCATCATAATAATGAATACTCCTAAAACGCCATACCGCAACCATTTCATTGCTGGTGAATAACGGAACCGGTTTTTCTTTTGTTTGCCGGATACCCACGAAACAATGTCCTGAAACACTCCCAACGGACAAATAACAGAGCAGTAGATACGTCCGAACAGGAATGTAAGTACAACTAAAAACAATACGACACCTATGTTCAAGGCTAATAAAGCCGGCAGAAATTGAATTTTCGCCAACCATCCGAACCATGTGTGCAATGTACCCGTGAAGTCGAGAAAGAGCAGGGTAATAAGTGTAAAGCACACAATGGCGGTTGTAAGTCTGATAGTACGTAGCATAAACTAATTAATTTTCAATTTATAGTAGTTATATCTAAATGTCTAAAACTGTCAGGATTGAACCATCTATATTTCAACTTTGCAAAGTTAATCAGGGAAATTTGTTTTTCAACTATACAAATTACAGAATGTTTTACCAATTTCACTGATAACAGACGGGAAAACCTTTAGCCGATTGGGTAAAGCACTATTTTTCTAATGCCACGACCTCTCCAATCTCCGGAATCAATACATTCAGAGAATCTTTATTCTTCATCTCTTCTGCATTTTTGAGAGGTTCATCCCAACGATGTTTGGCCAACGCATATTTAGAATGATGTACGGTCAGAACTCTTTTCGCTTTTAAATCTCTGGCCGTCTGTGCCATATATTGGGGCATCAGATGAATTAAGCTCCACTCTTCGTTGTATTGCCCGTTTTCAAGAATTGCGAGGTCGATGCCGGGGAACCGGTTGCCTATTTCTGCATAATGCGTATCATATCCTCCGTCTCCGCCAATGTATATCTTTTGTGAAGGAGCTTCTAGCAGGAAAGAAGCCCAAAGTGACTGGTTGGCAGTAAGTCTGCGACCGGAGAAATGACGGGCAGGCAAACAATGTATCATAAAGCCCGGAGCGAGGTTTGCGTCTTCATTCCAGTCAAGTTCTATCAGACGCTCTTTATCAAATCCCCAATATTCGAAATGTTCGCCAACACCCAACGGACAAATCACTGCTCCAATCCGGTCTTTTAATTTTTTGACTGTGTTGTAATCCAAATGATCCCAATGATCGTGACTAATCACGAGATAATCAATGTCCGGCATATCATCCGGTGTATAAAGTTCCGTACCTTTGAATGGCTTGTTGACAAAAGATACGGGAGAAGCCATACAAAATACCGGGTCAACCAATATTCGCTTTCCTCCCGTTTGAATCAGGTAAGATGAATGTCCGAACCATACCAATATTTCTTCATTACGGCCAATCTTGCGTAAATCCGTTTTTATTGCTTTGACAGCCTGTTCGGGGCGCAAACCGTCTATCTTTCTGAAAATGAACTCCCAGATTCCGCTAAAACGTCCCCTGTCGGAAGTCATCAATAGAGTTTCATGCTGATTTTTAAATTCTCCGTTTCTGTAATTAGGAGATTTCATGACTCTTTCCAGCCGTTCCCCACGGGGAGTTCTGCCGAAACTGGCTTGATTGATAAAAACAATGACTGACACCGCCAGTAATGCTATTACAGCTAATATACATCCTACAATCATACGTGCTTTGAATTTCTTGAATATGATACGCATATAATTCATAACTAAATTATTTCACGCAGCAAATATACAGGTATTCAGAGAGCTTATTAGTATATATATTACAGATTGTTATACCATAATTACTGAAAGCAGTTGCCTGTTGGGTGTCAGTCTATTGTGTGAACAAACCCTTTTCTTGTTCAGTTATTTAGAAATAAATTTTGTAGCTGATGTTCGGAATCAGCCCCACTCCGTCTTTTTCTTCTACTACGCTTGTTCTTTCATTGTATTGATAGAAATGCATTCCGGTGCGCATACCCACATTCAGTATTTTCAGAGAAAACTCGTGGGATACTCTTTTCTTATTGATCCGGAAGCTGATGGAAACATCACCGTTTATAGATGGATTGAATCGTTTAGTATAGGCTTTGCTCTCGTCAAAGACGATGTCTTTTTCTTCCTGACTTTTTCCTTCATCCACAGGTGTATAGCGTCCTCCTCCCTGAAAGAACAGACGGCCGTTTACACTTAATACATTCTGTTTGAGTCTGCCAACCATCCATTCTTTTCCGGCGAGCAGGTTCACTAAAAAACTTTTATCCAGTCTCGTATTTCGCCAGATACGGTCTCCTCCCCTATATTTCGATTTGAATAATGAAGCTGTAATCATATAGTAGAAGCCGTTTTTCATGTATTGTTCCAGTGTTATATCTATTCCATAGTTTTTGGCTATTCCGGTGTTTGTCAATATGCGGTCTAAATAGAATTCTTCATAATTGATAATAGAAAAGGAGGAGTTTTCCTCAACCGGTATGTGGAACAAGTATTGATAATAGGGTTCTATTTTCAGATGTAGGCTCTGATTGATATTCCAGTCATAAGTGAATCCGAAATGATGTGCCTTTGAGAAGTCCAGGTACCGGTTTGATTCCTTTTTACCATTGATTATCTGTTCAACAAAGTAATAGTCGAGCCTTTCCCGGCGGCTATGCAAGCCGTAAGCTGCTGCTAAAGAATGTGCAGGATTTATTTTCCATTTAAGGGCAACTCTCGGTTCTATCGACCAATTCTTGTTTAAAGTAAAATATTGTCCGGTAACCCCTAAACTAGTTGTCAGATTGTTGCTCAAGTTTATTACGGAACTACTATATGCCGAGAGGACTGTACTTTCTCCACTGCCTTTCGATATTTGTTCCATAGGTTTGTTTAATCCCAAATAAGGGCTGACTTTGTAATCAAGATCATATTTAAGTTCCGTAATGGTAATCCCTGTTCTGTTGGTATGCCTCGGACTGAATTTCTTATTCAGATATGAATTGAATACTAAATTCCATCTGCTATTCTGAATATCTGCTACATTAATAATAGCGTCGTCGGTATGTAAGTCCGCCAATGAACGGTCTTTGGAATAGGTAGCGGATAGAGAAGAACAGATATAAGTATTTTCATCCAGTACATATTTGTGCGCTAAGCCACCTGCCAGTTTATCCAGTTTATTATATCCCGACGACCGGTCTCCCATCGTTTCCCATTCGGAACGTTCCAAAACATCTGCTTTATTTCTGTCTATCAATCCTAATCCCCAGATCGAAAAGGTTCCGGCTTTACGTGTGGGAAAATTTAGTTTGAAGGCTAAATCCTGATATTTCAGGTTGATGTCATTACCCGATGCCAGTGAAGTAGTAGAAAAGCGGTAATTAATCAGGTAGGAACTTCCCCGCTTTTTATTGATAGGTCCTTCCGAGGCCAAATCTATCCCCATGAGCCCGACTTGAAAAGCGTGTTCGTACTTCTGATTATTACCATTTCGCAGATGCATATCGAAAACTCCTGATAAGGCATTGCTGTATTCCGCCGGGAAAGCTCCGTTGTAGAAATCGGAGTTGCCGATGACTTGCGTACTCAAAGCGGACAGGAATCCTCCTCCCAAGCCTGATAAATCAGCAAAGTGAGTAGGATTAGGTATTTCAATTCCCTCCAGTCTCCATTGTGTAAATTGCGGGGCATTTCCCCGGATGGCAACCGCATTAGTACCGACATCTCCTGCTACACCTGCAAATGCAGAACTTAACCGTGCAGGATCGTCAAAACCATTGGCAAATCGGGACGCTTCTTCAATACTAATCATACGTCCTCCTGTGATAGCCATTGGGTTGATAGTCCGGTCTTTTTTTATTTCCGGCTTGACAAGTACTTCAGCCAAATCTTGTACATTCTCATCCATAGGAATCTCTACAAATACTTCTTTGGATGAAGTGACAGATACTTCGCTGATGATACTTGGGCGATACCCCATAAAAGATGCCTGAATATTATAACGACCCACCGGGATATTATTAATCCGGAAATTTCCCCGTCCGTCAGTCGAACCTCCCCGTGAGGGATCTTCTATTATACAGACAGAGGCATATTCTATGGGTGTATTGGTTTTGGAATCAACAACGATTCCTCTTATGGTTTGAGTCAGTTTTTGTGTATCATTGCTAGTAGTCTTTTGTTTGATATCCTGCAAAGAAATTATAATATGATATCCTTTTATCTTATATACATATCCGGTTTCCTTCAATAGTTGAGCCATAGCTTTGTCAATGGTTACATTTTTGAATGATAAAGAGTGCTTCTTTTCGATATTCAGGTTCGATTGTTCATAAGCGATGCTATATCCGGTTTGTGTTTCAATTTGTGCAAAAGCCTCTTTTAATGAGATATTTTTATTTTGTATGGTAATCTTTTTATCTTTATTCTGTGCAATAGTTGTAAGAGATAGAAAAGTAAAAAATAAAAAAATGGCGAGCTTACCTGCCTGTTTATTTGTATTTATTCGATTCATTATTCTATATTTGTATGTTGATACTTCATTTTACGTCACTTGTTGAATGAGGGTAGACATTTCAGAACTGGGAAGAGGGTCTCAAGCTGCTTCCCGGTTCTTTTTATTCATAGGCTGTTTCTTTTTATTGTCGGGTTAATACTATTTTCTTTTCATATTGCTGATAATCAAAGCCGATGATATCTTTCAATATATTTAGTATTTCATTCAGACTTTCATCTTTCAGAAATTTAACCGTATATCGTTTGGATGCGGGGATAATTGCTGTATTATCAATAGTGGTGTTATAGTGCCTTTCCAAGGTTCGGAATATTTCTCCGGCGCTGGCATTGGTAAATACTAGTTTTCCCGCCATCCAACAATTTGTATCATTCGTATCTATCACTGATATGTGAATATCTGATGATTTTTTGTCGTATGTAAGCTGCTCATCGGGCTTTAGTATATGGGGAGGTTGAGACCGGACACTCACTTCCACTTTACCGCTAGTCAATGTAGTCGTTATTTTCTCATCATTAGGATAGGCTTTCACATTGAACCTGGTTCCAAGAACTTTCACAGAGAGTTGGGAGGTTTCTACAATAAAAGGACTTGCGGTATCTTTTTTGACAGAGAAATAAGCTTCACCGTTGAGAATGACCTGACGTTTATCTTTGGCAAAAGTCTCCGGGTATAAAATGGAACTTCCCGCATTCAACCATACTTCCGAACTGTCCGGCAAGATTAGACGCTTCTGTTCTCCATAGGCAACAGATACCTCTATCATTTCGTTTCGGGGAGAAAGATAGTAGAACATTCCTCCTGCCAATAAAAACAAAGGAACAATAACGGCGGCAACACGGGCAAACTTCTGATAAGAAGCTACGTTGGTCAGATGCTCCTTATTATATCCTGTTCTTAAGTTTACCCGTTCCAATGAGACATAAGTGCTCGAATCGGCTTCTACGTCCAATTCATTCCAATAATCCAATGAAGCTTTTGCTTTCGCCTGCTGATTTTGGTCTTTAATGATCCACTTCTGCACTTTCTCTTCCGTTTCGGATGGAAAGCGTGCGGAGAGGAACATTTTGATGATTTTACTGATATTACTTTTCTTCATTTTTGCTGCACTTTACTATATATACAGTTTAGTGGCAAAAAGCTCAATAAGAAAGTGGAAGCTTTTTTATAAAGCAGAATGAAAAAAAATATAATGCTATAATAGTGATACCAGGAAACATGAAATAACCTTCCGTATTTCTTTCAAAGCAAGACTTAGCTGGCTTTCAACATTTCTTTTGGTAGTATTCAGGCGTTCGGCAATTTCGGCATTGGATAATCCTTCGTTACGACTCAATGTATAAATCATTCTCCGTTGTTCGGGCATTCCTCCGACAAGTTCGTCAATCAGCATTTCCAATTCCTTGGCAATAAGGTCTTCTTCGGAAGTAGAGCTATATCCTGTTTCTTGATTATTGTTCAGATAGGCATCACACACATATTTATGTTTCAGAAAGTTGATTGCTGCATTTCTTGCAATGGTGTGCAAATAAGAATTGAATGATCTGGACGTATCAATCGAATGACGGTTGATCCAAAGATTGACAAATAAATCCTCTGTCAGCTCTTCCGCATCAGGTTCTGATTTTATATATCCGTCAATGAATGTTTTGGTTTTGTTGTAGTATGCTATAAAAATAGTCTCAAAGGCCTTGTGATTCCCATCCTGAAAGGCCTCCAGCGTTTTTATATCAATGTTGTTATTCATACTATCTCCCAATTTTCATTTCATTAGGACAAAAGAAGCAATAATTTATTTTAGATAGATGGTCTTTTTTGAAATATTAATGATATTAGAAAGATTTATTCTATTTTCAAGATTCTCTTCATCTCCGGACGAAAGCTATCACCCCAGATTTCCAGTTGCTCAATCAGAGGAATCAGCGTCTTTCCCAATTCGGTGATAGCATATTCCGAATGGGGAGGAAGCTCCATGAATATCTTTTTGCTGATAATGCCGTGCATCTCCAATTCTTTCAGTTGTTGATTGATGACCCGGGGACTTGCCTCGGTAAATAAACGATGCAGCTCGCTGGGACGTTTCGGACCAGTGCATAATTCCTGAATGATGCAACTTTTCCATTTTCCCCCGATCACTTCCATCGTAATCTTTATCCCACAATCAATATCAAAAGGAATTTTCTTCTTATACATAGTTTTCTGCTTTTCTGCAAAAATAAGGATATCACTACAAAAACAAAAATAATAATCCCCAAATGTAGTATAGGGCTAAATTTATCAGTATATGAATAATTCGTCCCTACTTGCCGATGTTTCAGGTATTCCCTACTTTTGCTTCAAAAAGATGAGAAAGTATTTATTATCACTTGCATTAGTCGTTGGAGTCGTTTCAATGAATGCACAAGAAAAAGTAACAAACAATGTAAATATGGAAAATAAAAAATCAACTCTTCGTTTTATCTATCCTCAATGGCAAGGAGGAATTGTAGATCATTGGATGCCTGATATTCCGGCGGAAGATTCATCCAGAGGCTACTATCTGGGAGCACAGTTATTGAACTATTTAGCCCCACAGACCGGTCAGAATACGGTCGAAGTTCCGGTTTCACTGGATATAAATGACAGAGCGACGGAAAAAGGTATCAGTGCACGCAGTGTCATACTGAAACAAACTAAAGCTGCGCTTGATCTGCTTAAAGAGAATCATCCGGATCGGATTGTCACTTTAGGAGGAGAATGTTCCGTTAGTGTTGTTCCGTTTACTTATTTAATCAATAGATACCCGGATGATGTAGCTATCGTCTGGATAGACGCACATCCCGACATCAATCTGCCTTATGATGAATATAAGGGTTATCATGCAATGGCACTAACAGCTTGTTTGGGAATGGGAGATGAAGAAATAATGGAATTACTTCCGGGAAAAACGGATGCTTCCAAAGCCCTGATTGTCGGACTCCGCTCATGGGATGAGGGTATGCAGGAACGACAAAGAAAGCTGGGAATTAAAGGATTATCTCCACAGGAAGTTGCCAATGATCGTACAAAGATTATGGAATGGCTGAAAAGTACCGGGGTTTCGAAGGTGGTTATACATTTCGATATGGATGTATTGGACCCGGCAGAGATAATCGCTGCCGTAGGCGTTGAGCCTAACGGCATGAAGATTGAAGAAGTAGTTCGTATCATTAATGATATATCCTCCGAATATGATCTGGTAGGACTTACAGTTGCCGAACCTATGCCACGAGTGGCAATCAAACTTAGAAATATGCTCAATCAGTTACCTCTATTGAAAGATTAAATCCCCTTTGACGAGGACGGTAAAGAATACCGAATACATTCAGTAGATACCCCAATAAACACAATAATGGGGCAATACGTATGCGTGTTCCACTAAATATATCGGGATTATAGGCGGCAAGGGTACTCCCCTCGCCGCTCATTAATATATATCCTATGATAATCAATATAGAGCCGATAATTAAGATGACGTAATTTCTTTTGCCCAATACTGTTTTTATTTCTTCTTCTCTTATTCTTTTCGATTTCATATTCTTTGAGTTTAGTTGTGATAATTCATTAGTTGAGTAAAGCGCATATATTTCTTTTCAAATTGCTGATTACTCTGTTCATATCTCTCTTTATCCATACTCTTCAGTAATTCATTACACTGATTCCATTGCCAGAACCTATACAAACAATCCTGTTGAACCATCCCTATCCGGTTATCTCCCAATGAGAAAGCCCAGTCGATATAATTTTCCGATTCTGCTATCAGATGATTCAATAGATCGGTCGCTTTCTGCGTTTCTCCTATGGAAGCATAAGCGGTGGCTATATCATACGAACCACTCTCGTATACTTCAGGAACATTATATGCCGGAATAGCTTGTCCAGCATACTCCAATACTTTTCTGGCACGGATGTCGTCTCCTTGTTTCACCAATTCTTTAGCCAGTTGCGCAAAAAGCCTTCGATGAGAATGACAGATGCGCAGGGTTGTTTCGTCCAGATAAAGTCCGGGAGTATCCAATCCTCCGTATTTATATCTGTTCATCACATTCTCGTAGAGCTTCTCCGTATCTATGGCATATCCATTGCCTTCTTCTACGTCTCCCCATTCTTTATAGTTGAAAGGAGTAAACCGGAATGCTAACCCTTCCTGAACAAAGTAGTCATCAAACTTCAGTTTACTGGAGTTGCCTACCGAGATAGCCATGTACAAGGGACGTTCCCAGTTACAGTTAGCCAATATCTCGAGTATGAGCAAGTCCACTTTAGTCAATAGACGTATATCTTTTAGAGAAATAGACAGTTTATCCGGTATTGCATCTTTTAGTTCTTCCCCTCTTAAATGATGAATGGCTTCAGGCAACATCATTCCCGAACGGAGTACTGCATTCTTATCAATATGGATATTTATTGTATCGGTAGGTATCACATGAAATTCCTGTTTCTCCGCGAACACCCAATATTTCAGGATATTTTTTATTTCATACGGATCGTCTCCAAAACTGTCACGGGCTTCTTCAGGATGTTTCTGATACAATTCTTCTATCTGTTTCTTCAACTCCGGACGAACAGCCACATATTCGTTCTTACCTTCCTGGTATTGATTTTGGTCCCAACTGATCGGCAGTCCGGGAGCATCGTACAGAGGACATTGTTGCTGATAAATGTACCAGTCGGTCTGCGTATAACTTAAATTGCAGATACGTACATCTCTGCGTACTTCTTCCGTATCCTGATTATACCACAAGGGGAACGTATCATTATCCCCGTTACAGAATATGATCGGATTTCCTTTGTCGGGAAGTGTCATCAGATAATTAGCTCCAAAGTCACGACAGGTATACCGGTTGCTTCGATCGTGGTCATCCCAAGTCTGGCTTGCCATTTGTATGGGGACAAACAGGCAAAGCAGCATAAGTAAGCCGACTGGGAGGATTTTTTCCTGTTTCCTGCGAAGCATGTCACAGCATCCGGCGGCTCCCATTCCAATCCAGATAGCGAACGCATAAAACGAACCTGCATACGCATAATCCCGTTCACGGGGTTGTCCGGGAGTCTGATTCAGATAGAGCACAATAGCCAATCCCGTCATAAAGAAAAGGAAAAATAAGACACTGAATTGCTGCTTGCCTTTTTTTCCACGTGTCCATTGCCAATAGATACCGAGTAATCCTAATAATAATGGTAAGCCATAGAACACATTGTGACCTTTGTTCTCACGCAAAGATTCCGGCAAAAGTTTTTGATCCCCCAGTCGCAGATTATCAAGCCAGGAAATTCCTGTAATCCAGTTACCATGTTCCGGTTCACCGCTTCCTTGAATATCATTCTGTCGTCCGACAAAATTCCATAAGAAATAGCGCCAGTACATGTAATTGAGTTGGTATGTGATAAAATAAGTCAGGTTCTCTTTTTGTGTAGGAGCCTCATTCGCACCTCCACCGGACCATCCTTTGTAAGAAGCGGCCGAACGATCATTCCACATTCGCGGAAACAACATATTTTGAGTGTAGCACACGTCTTCCTTATAGCGAATAATTTTATACTTGCCTTCTTTCTTATCCGGCCGATAGATGGCACTACCTTTTTCTGTCTTTACCTTGTAATAGTCTCCTTCGGGCACATACTCCGGTTCGGACGCATAGGTTCTCCCATAAAGTAAAGGAGCACTTTCATACTGTTCGCGATTCAGGTAGCTTTTGAGTGTGAAAATAGTATCCGGTGCATTCTCATTGAGCGGCGTATTAGCCTTGGCACGAATGAGTATGACCGCATAGGTGGTATATCCTATGGTGAGCATGAGTAAACACCACAAACCGGTATTCACGATGCGTTTTCTGAACCGATAAATGGCTCCTATCAGTAAAAACAGGACCAAACCCAGAAAGACGATCAATCCTGACTGGAAGGGTAATCCCATCACATTGACAAAGAATAATTCGAACCATCCTCCTACATCAGCCATTCCGGGTATATAAACAAAAAGAATCAATACAATAAGAATACCGGATAATGCAATGGCCCCGATAACTCCCTTGAGTGATAGAGTCTGATATTTTTGGTAATAGAACACTAATACAATGGCAGGAATACAAAGCAGATTGAGTAAATGTACTCCAATCGAAAGACCTATAATATAGGCTATCAGGATAATCCAACGGTCGCCGGACACAGAATCCGATTCATCCTGCCAGCGAAGAATCATCCAAAATACCAAGGCTGTGAGGAAAGAAGAGAAAGCATATACCTCCCCCTCTACCGCACTAAACCAGAATGTATCACTGAAAGTATAAGCTAAAGCTCCCACAAAACCTGCTCCCAGAATGATAATAACATCCATAACAGATAATTTCCGTTCATCGCCCACAAGCAAGGCTCTCACTAATCGGGTAATACTCCAGAAAAGAAACAAGATACAACCGGCACTCAATAGTGCATTTAAAAAGTTGACCATTCCCGACACTTGCGAAGCATCGGAAGCAAACTGGGTAAACAGGTTGCCGACAAGCATATAGAAAGGTGCTCCCGGCGGATGCCCTACCTGTAATTTTTCAGCACAAGAAATAAATTCGGGACAATCCCAGAAACTTGCGGTTGGTTCGATGGTCATCCCATACACAAATGCTGCTATCAGAAAGACCAGCCACCCACCGAAATCATTCCATCTTTTAAATAATAAGTTGCTCATTGTTCTGTACTTTTTTATTTGCAAAGTTACAGGACATACTGCTAAAACAGGCATTTTTTACCGGACGGATACGGACGGTCGTCAATGATAATATGTTGATAATCAATAATAATAAAAGTGAAGAGATAGACAAAAACAGACAGAGGATAAATTAGGTACAAATTAATAATGGCATAGTAAAGTAAATGGCATAAAAATGACAATGTATCAAATATGAAAAAACTATTGGGATATTAGGAAAAACAAGTGCCACTCTTGTTTTTTGCTATTTAATTTCGTATCTTTAATGACTTTCATTCTTCTAAAGACAGATAATCATATTACAGAATGACAAATATCACCTTATAAAGTGACATTTGTCACCCTATAGGATGCCCATCGTCCCGTTATAACGGGACAACTACCCGACTGCATAAAAGATTACTAATTTCTGTACCAAAAAACATTAATCTCTGCAACGAAAAGCCTTAAATGTAGTAAGGAGATAATGAATCATTACCAGATAATAATTAATTTCTTGCACAAAATGAAAGATCCCCCAATGATTTCACAATATCTTCCAGTGACTCTTTAGAATTAGCCAACATCAGTTTCTCCGTTTTTATTCTGGAGATTCTCCGGGTCAGCGTCTCTGTAGTCAGTTTCATTAAATCAGCAAAGCAAGCAGGTTGGACTCCCTCCCGCAGAAAAGCACATACCCTTAAATCCTCTTCTGTGAGCTTCGGACCTATTTCTTTCAATTTAGATACAAGTCCATAGACGTTTTCCTGAAGTCGCAGTAACTCTGTCCAGTCTTTCTCGGAGAAAGAAGGGATTTTAGAAGACAAAACATTCCGTTCTTTAAACTGTCGTACTTTTGAGACAACGGGGGAACTTTCATAGATATGTAGTTGAAGAGACTGATACTTCTCTTCGAGATGGTTACATTGCAAAATCAGCTTATCCGATTCAACATCTTTTTTCAGTATTTCTTCTTTGAAAAGATCCAATTGGGAAAGTGCGTGCCGATTTTTCTTCCAGAGTAGCCCAAGTAACAAAGACATCACACCAAACATTCCTAAAGCAGAAGAAAGAATTACTGAAGAATCGCTTTTACCGTCATTCAACATCAACTGACTGGCGTATGCCTTTCTCTCCATTTCCAGTGCTTCATCAAAGTTACCGTATTTCTGATAATAAAGACTACATCGTTTGCAGATTTTTGCCAGATAATCGTATTCCTCTGTTTCTTTTGCGAGCCTAATGGCTTCCATGAAGTGAATTTCAGCCTCCTTTTTCTGTTCCAAATCACTTTCTACACAAGCGAGATAATAATATACTTTAGATTTTTGATATTCATCACCGTGTTTCTCATAATAAGATGCCGCCTGCCTGATTTGCTTATCAGAAGAATGAGGAATACTTTTGTCCTCGTTGAGTTGGGTACACAATAAATTATACTCTGCCAGTTGAGCCTCATTCATTTGGCTTGACTGAATAGTCTCAAGAATAATGGATGCTGTATCCGGGTCCTGTGCCATGAGTTGTGCGGCTTTGTCTAACCCTTGCTTCACACTCGTTCCTTCCGGATGACATGCAGCCAATGAAAGGAGCATCATATACAATAAAATTCGAAGGTTATTCATAACTCTATTTTTGTCTTTACAAAGGATTGATTGGATTTGCAAATATAAAAAATAATCGGTATTTATCCTTCCCTAAGTCATACAAAAAGTATAGTGACGCTATCCTCTCCTTATAGCTACGCTATCCGGGTGTGATAGTGACACTATTTGGCAAGGATAGCGTCACTATGTTTTTTTGACAAATATCAAGCCGTTGTGCACTGCTAATTAAGAAGATAAGCCGTATCTTTGTAGCAAACAAAAAAATTATATATCATGATTAAAAACATTGTATTTGATTTTGGAGGGGTGATTGTAGATATTGATCGTGACAAAGCGGTTCAGGCATTTATCAAACTGGGACTGGCAGATGCTGATACCCGGCTGGATAAATATCACCAGACCGGCATCTTTCAAGAACTGGAAGAAGGAAAGCTAAGCGCGGATGAGTTTCGGAAACAACTGGGGGATTTATGTGGCCGTCCATTGACGATGGAGGAAACCAAACAGGCATGGCTGGGCTTTTTCAATGAAGTGAATCTAAATAAACTCGATTATATATTGGAATTGAGAAAGTCCTATCATGTGTATATTTTAAGTAATACCAATCCTTTTGTTATGTCGTGGGCATGCAGCCCCGATTTCTCATCGAAGAAAAAGCCGTTGAATGATTATTGTGACAAACTATATTTATCTTATCAAGTCGGTCACACGAAACCTGCACCGGAAATATTCGATTATATGGTGAACGATTGCAATATTATTCCTTCTGAAACTTTATTTGTAGATGACGGCGCCTCTAATATCCAAATCGGCAAAGAACTGGGATTTGAAACGTTCCAGCCGAAGAATGGTGCGGATTGGCGGGAAGAAATGACTGCTATCTTGGAGAAACGATAATTGAGCAGTTAGTACCATACCGTAAATAAAAAATATGCAACCACAAGTCATACTTATCACCGGAGCATCTTCCGGATTCGGCAAGATTACCGCTCAAATGTTATCGGAACGAGGACACATCGTTTATGGAACAAGCCGGAAACCTTCCGAAGACATGAATCATGTAAAAATGCTTGTTGTCGATGTAACCAATTTCCTTTCCGTTTGTCAGGCTGTAGAGCGGATTCTATCAGAGCAGGGGCGGATTGATGTATTGATTAATAATGCCGGAATAGGTATTGGTGGCGCATTGGAACTTGCCACTGAAGAAGAAGTGAATATACAAATGAATACAAACTTCTTCGGCGTAGTGAATATGTGTAAAGCTGTTTTGCCATCTATGCGAAAGGCACGAAAAGGTAAGATTATAAATATCAGCTCTATCGGTGGTGTAATGGGAATCCCCTATCAGGGATTTTATTCTGCTTCGAAATTTGCAGTGGAGGGATATAGCGAAGCATTGGCTTTAGAGGTTTATCCGTTCCATATAAAGGTTTGTGTAGTAGAACCGGGAGATTTCAACACCGGATTTACTGATAACCGGAATATCTCCGAACAGACAAGACTGGATGCCGATTATGGAGAAAGTTTTCTGAAATCATTGGAGATTATAGAAAAAGAAGAACGTAATGGATGCCATCCGCGGAAGTTGGGTGCTGCCATCTGTAAGATAGTGGAATGTACCAATCCTCCTTTTCGGACGAAAGTAGGTCCATGGATACAGGTATTGTTTGCGAAGAGTAAAAAATGGTTGCCTGATGCAGTGATGCAGTGTGCCTTACGGATATTCTACGCAATTAAGTAAACGATACGATATATAAAAGAAACTGTTCCCAAAGTTCCTAAAAGAAAAATCGTCCTTACTACAGTCTATCGTAGTAAGGACGATTTTATAAGATCAAGGCTTTTTTGAACGGCCTCTTTTTTTGATTTGAATATTTTATATGTTTCCGGATTAACCTTTCGGAACTAATTCCAAAAACATGGTAGTAGTCAGCAACACAGCCAGTCCGACGCAAACGCTTATCAACAGCCAATTGATATATTTTGCTTTCGGCTTGGTGTCGGCATGCAGATTGTTCAGGAAATACTCCCTAAAGAAAAGATACAGGCCGGGGATTGTGGCACTTGCCAACAAGAAATCTTCCGGAATCTGAAAGAAATAAGTTTTGGATAATCCGATCAGCGACCAGTGGCAAAGGAACAATACCAAAAACATATTGACCTTTTGCGCAAACAGCAATAACAATCCGATGGTAAACACCACTACCGAACAAGGCATGACCGGAGAAGTCATTTCCGGGAATGAAAGTCCGCGTGCCAATGAAACCAAAGGATATATAAAAGGCATTGCTAACAGCACATAAGACAGCAAATCATATTTGTGGGTACGTTCGAAGGTAGTATATCCCGTAATCGCATCCCATATCCAAATGATAGCCATCACCCCCCAAAACATAGCCATCACCCCATTATAGCTACGCTCTTCACAATAGATATAATAGTAGACCAAAGAAATCCACGTATACAGGCCTATCATATAGAACTTCATCGCCATTTTCACCCACGGACGTGGTCGGCCGATAAGCAATCCGGTCAATGCAATACCAATCAGAATAATAACTATCTGTAATAGCCAGGTAGCTGAATTATAATATGCAATTGTTCTCCAAAAAATCTCCATAAAAGTTCGTTTTAGTGTCTTGTTAATGAAAAGGCTCTATGTGGGAACAGGAACATCGGGAACGTAGCTCCTACCGCCAACATGAAAATCACTGTGCTTGCTATCAGAGTATTAGAGAAGAACATCGACATGAACTTGTCCAGCTTGTCCGGATCATTCACATTTTGCAGACACATGATAAGTGAAAATACCATGTTGTATGCAAACTTTCCCGGAATCATAGGAAGCAACGCCGGAATGTACAATACCGTCATCGGGCAATATACTTTTTTCCCTAACCACAAACTACCGAAGCCGATGACTAATCCGGCAAACAACGAACCTGTGGCAATGTCCATGCCTAAATAGTTCATCAAACAAAAACGACAGGCGTGTCCCAGTGCTGCCAGTATGGCAATCATTTTGAATGCACGCAAAGGAGGATCGGAAATTGCACCAAATCCTATACCTGCTACTGCTGCAAAAAATCCATCCGTAAGAATGTCAAGTGCTATCATATCAAATTAAACTATTTTTTACCATTAATAATGTGAAGGAAAGTCCGATAGCGATGCTGACAATCAACAAAGAAGCCTCTGTCAGACGGGCAAATCCTGTTAAAACGTATCCTTCTACTACATCAATCACGCCATTAATCAAGGGAACCCCAGGCACAAGATAAAGCACGCTGGTTGCCATGGCAATCTCCGAAGTTGTGTCGAAAATCAGCGCGGTGGAAGCACACAGGGAAGCAACAAAAGCCGAAACAATAAATACAACATAATGATTGATCTTTTTCGCCTGCATTTGTTGTTTCAGGTAGAATCCTGTAATGGTAGCCGAGAACACAATTCCCATCGAAATTAAATCACCGCCGAACAATTTGCAGAAAGACGCATTGGCAAATCCTACCAGTAGTAAAACGAAAAGCGGATGTATCCGCGGAGCAGAAATAATCTTCTTGTATTTGTCTTTCAATTCTTCCAATGACAAATGATTGTCTACTGCTTCCCAGCTTAATGCGCTTAACTCTGAATTATGTTCAAAACTGATCGGGTGTGCAGGAATGTCTATGACCTCGTTACAAGCCTCGTTTGTTTCTTTGTCTATAATAGTCAGAATGATGTTTCTATGAAATACGCTTAATTTGACATCTAGTCCGAAAGCCTCTCCAATACGCTTTGTGTTACGTACTACCCGCGAGGTGTGTACTCCGGCTCCCATTAAATGGGCTGAATATTCTGCAATAAATTTACCTATGGATAATAAAGATTCGCCTGTCTTCATGAATATGATATTTTTAAATCGGGCGCAAAAGTACAAAAAAAATAGATACCTTTGCCGCGATCAAAAATAAAAAATGCATGAATAACCAATTTACGCATCCAAAAGAGAGAATACGTTTTGCCATATTGACTTTTTTCTTTGCCCAAGGACTTTGTATGGCAAGTTGGGCCAGCCGAATCCCTGATTTTAAAGACGTTTTTGTTGCAAATTATGCTTTCTACTGGGGGCTGATTTTATTTATGATCCCTGTCGGAAAATTTGTCGCGATCCCCTTGGCTGGCTATCTTGTTTCGAAGTTAGGAAGCCGGAGCATGGTACAGGTCAGTATCCTGGGATACGCTTCATCCCTGCTTTGTGTCGGACTGGCTCATGAGGTCTATCTTTTAGGCTTTCTGCTCTTTTGCTTCGGGGTGTTCTGGAATTTATGTGATATATCATTCAATACACAAGGCATTGAAGTGGAACGTTTGTATGGTAAAACCATTATGGCCACTTTTCATGGAGGATGGAGTCTGGGGGCATGTGCAGGAGCATTTATCGGCTTCGTAATGATTTTGGCAGGAGTCTCCCCTATCTGGCATTACACACTGATATTTATAATCATCCTTATAATTGCACTTTCCGGGCGGAAATATTTGCAGGAGAGCGCACCGCAGGAAGCGGAAGTTTCTGATACAAAGACGCAGGAAAGAAATACAGCCAAAGCTCCCAATGGTTTTCGCCTGTTATTTCAAAAACCGGAAATGTTGCTTTTGCAGTTAGGACTTGTCGGACTGTTCGCGCTGATTGTAGAAAGCGCAATGTTCGACTGGAGTGCCGTTTATTTCGAATCAGTGGTTCATGTACCTAAATCATTGCAAATCGGTTTTCTTGTATTTATGATTATGATGGCAACGGGCCGTTTCCTGACTAACTATGCTTATCAGCTTTGGGGAAAGAAGAAAGTCCTGCAACTGGCGGGCAGCTTTATCTGTATCGGCTTTTTTGTTTCTGCCCTGTTAGGAGGAGTTTTCGAATCTATGGCCATGAAAGTAATTATCAATTCTTTGGGTTTCATGCTGGTCGGCTTGGGAATATCCTGCATTGTGCCTACTTTGTACAGCTTCGTGGGAGCCAAATCAAAAACACCGGTCAGTATTGCACTTACCATTCTGTCAAGCATCAGTTTTATAGGTTCGTTGATTGCTCCCCTGCTTATCGGTGCCATCTCGCAGGCGTTCGATATCCGTATCGCTTATATGCTTATCGGCATATTGGGCGGATGCATCGTATTAATTGTCAGTTTCAGTAGTGCTTTCAATATTCAGGAATCTGGCGATAAACCTGAATAGAACAAATAAAAAACGCAGCCTTTCACAGTGTTTAAAATTAAACCTCCTGTGAAAGGCCGCGTCAATCTTTTAATGCCTTAACTAACCTAACTACTTTATCTTAACTATACTAACCTATCTACAAAATACCCGAAAAATCTTTTATACTACTAATAATCCTATCTTTCAATTCGTTATTTTCAACTATTGAGAAGCCACAGTCTACATTTGCCGGAGCCAATAATACAGCTTTAGCTTCTTCTGCATCTGCCATCTCTTCCGGGTGCTCTCTGAAATAAGTTTCCCATTGGGAAGCTGATTGCGGAGTTACACCCAGCACATAGTTGATAAAATCATCATCCGTCAAAAAATCCATTACCTTTGAGCACATATCGCATCCTTTTTAAGCGTTTACATAAGTAGGACGGCGTTATCCTGTCTATGTACTCAACCCATTTACCTTTTTACTAAAATTAACTTGCCAGACTACGCAACTTTGTCAATCCGCGATGCATCAAGTTGCGTACAGACTGATAATTCATATTCATAATCTCGCAGATATCCTCGTATTTCTTTTCTTCTATATAATATAATGTAAGCGCTTCACGTTGGCGGGGAGATAATTGGTCCAACAGACGTCTAACCAATGAAAATTCATTCTTGCGTTGCTCTTCTTCCATATAATCATCTTCTACATCTGTAGGAGTGGATATGCTAACTTCTTCTACTGCCGTATCAGACATATACATACGTCTGCGAAGTTCATCACACAACTTATTCTTTAAGGAGATGAATAAATAAGATCTCAAATTATCGATTGTTCCTAATTCATCTTTCTTTGTATAGAGTTTCACGAAGATGTCATGAATACAATCTTTCAGTAACTCTTTATCAATGGTCAACTTCAATCCGTAATTAAAAAGGACATTGATGTGCAAGTTATACAGCTGTGAAAAAGCTGCCATGTTTCCCGCTTGAAAAGAAGCGAGCAAAGTGTCGGTTGAATGATTAGTCTGTTCCATCATAGCATTAATTCGATTGATTTGATGTTGCAAAACTAAGCAGTATCGACCGCAACGTTAGGTAAAATCTGGTTTGTGGATTGAAAAAACAAGTATCATGTTTTATAACACTCTTTTACTAGAAATTACCAATAAAAAGCAAAAATCCCGCTGAATGGTCTTCAACGGGATTCTCTGCTTTATAACTTATGGAACCAATAAATACCTTCTTTCTTATCTGGCACCTTTAGATTGTATAAACCATTTATTTTCAGTGATTTATTTATCGTTTCAATCTTTCCGGAAGCAGGATGAATGTACTTTAATACATACTTTCCGGACGATAATTGAACAGGAATTTCTGTTCCGGACTTGGAATAAATGATACTTCCAATATCAGATTTTACCATTTTCTTGTACTCGTCCGTATTTGTTTCTTCCACTTCCATGGCTGCTGCATCCTTCAGGAACGCTTTATCTGTGCACGGAATTACAGGACATGAACCTCCCGCCATGAATACAGCCCATCCCATAGCCGGATAATTCTGTGCGTAGAATGTCACTGCCTTTTGAGGAAATTTCTGACGATACTCATTGACAGCTTTATATGCTTCTGTGAAAGTCACCTTTCCCACTTTCATCTTACGCATGTGCTGACGTGGTGCCATATTCTTTCCACCTTCCGGCGCAAAGATTCCATCCGTCTTATAATGCCAGTATCGAATATCAATAATATCTACTACGGCAGCGCGTTTAGGATCTGCAAGGATTGCATCCTGTACGTCTTTCGTTGTACTCAATGCCACTTTTGCTTTCTTTCCGGTTTCAGTTTCCCATTCGGCTATCACGTCCAACCAAAATTGTACGAAATGCAACGGACCTGTAAATTCGGCGCTTGTCAACTGAATAACATTCGAATTGTCTGCGAAGTTATTCAGGCACTGACGGATATATTGTCTGTGCAGTTCACGACGGACAGGATGAGTAATGTCATAGAACATATCCGCCACAAAGATTCGTTTGTCTCCGGCAAATGGAGCAGGTTCAGGAAATCCGGTCTGATTGATGTTATTGCTGCTTCTCCATGGAGAATCTACCCAATGCGCACCGGCTTCCAATATATTGTGCTGGAAATAGTTTTCATGGAACAACAGCAGTCCGTCCTTATTTCCTTTTTCTGCAAATTCTTTTAAGCGGCTCCAGTACCATGCATTAGGGCGTTTCAAATCATATTTGCTCAATCCTTCCCATGCTGTTCCCTGACCGCTACGACCGAATGGCTGTTCATAGAAAGGTCCCCATACATCACCATCGCGACGGCGAATCCGTTCGTGGTCATCCCGGCGACGGTCATACCAAAGACCGTAATTTTGATCGAAAACAAGAATGTTTTTCTGTTTCATAAAGTCGACTACAGAATCAATGCGGTCGGTTAATCCCAATCCCTCTCGTCCCGGCACAAAGCGGGTGATGGCCGGACTTGCCTTTTTCAGATAATTGGTTTTGAGCTTTCCGTTCCACCAAGGGGTGGTATGACTGCCTCCCACCAATAGAGCACCGTTCATCTGAATACGTCCATTAGTTACAGTTACTTCCGGTTGGGTTAATAATTTAGCAGCAGCAGAAGAAGAAGAAGAAGAAGAAGAAGATTTTGCAAGTGCAGCGCTCTTTTTCTCTTTAATGTCATCGATTGATTTTACTCCGGTTGATACCACCGAAGGAGCAAACTTGTTATCGCCGATCCAATGTTCCAACGTCAACCGTGGTTTATATGCTTCTTTAGCGAGTTCCATAGCTACTTCCACTGTGGGACTACTGGTTGCACTTGTATTTCTGGGAAGAATACGTGCACGCTCTGCACATTCTTTGTTCAACCGTTCTTCCAATTGAGCATAAAAAATGCTGCGAGGTTGTACATGATTGTTGGATTGTGCCCATTCACCGTCACCGGAGAATTGTGCCCAACAACCGTATGCACGGTTCATCACATCTTTTGCCGGGGCATAACATTCGATTTCCGCTGCGGTACATTGCCAAAACAAGCTGTTTGCCGTATTCCAACCGGCTCCGTTTTTATCTTGTCCCAAATTCTTGAAAGTCAGGTTATGCCCGTCGATATTTACTACGTCAAACAACAGTCCGCACGCCCAGGCATCAATAGAACCACTGAATCCCAAAGATTCGTACGAATCACATTGTACAAAAGCATTGGGACCGGCTGCGCAATATCCGGCAGCAAAGTCATGAATACCCTGTTCCGAATAGCAGCGTTGAAATAAGGTTTGTTGTCCCAACGTATGGAAAGTGCAACGACGCATCCCTCCGATTTCTGAAACAGGTTCTTTCGAGATACAGTCTTCAACGGTAATTTTGGAACCTGTGCGCTGAACAATCACAGCGCTTCCTGCAAAATGCTTGAAGTTAACCAGTCTCACCCAACAGTTTTCCGCATCTTCAATGGAGATACCTGTCCAGCAATGATCCTCGTCTTTAGGATAACGCTTGTCGTAATCAGAAATCAGTGTCATATTTTCTACGCCACAATCGTGAATACGTCCGTTCCATTGATAAGTCAACAGGGAAGAAGTTCCATAGTTGGCATCCAAAGCTACGGTCAGCGGAGCATCCAGTGTTATCTGGTTGCCGTTTACTTCACTGACTGTTCTGTCCCAAGTCAGATCCATGTCACCTTCTTTCCATCCCAAAGCGCTGATACCTCCTCCAAAAATATCACAACCCAAAGAGACAATCCATTCTTTGCCGGAAGGACGGGTAACCATGACACGATCTCCTTTTTTCAGAGAAACACCCGAAGCGACTTCCAATGTTCTCGCGTTTACCGGAACATAGTTGGAAAGTACCTTCAATGTGTCTTGCACATTCAGGTCGTCCACTCCTTCCATGTAGATAAGCGCACCTCTGTCTACGCCCTTTTTCAGCAGTATTGTTTTTTCTTTATCCGTACCCCGCAATACAATTCCGGATGCGGAGATACGAATACTGCCGGACAGGGAAAATTCTCCCTGATCGAGTAATACGGCTCCCCGAAAACCGGAAGCGTCAGGAGCCAGCGAAGCTACATAATCAATGGCACGTTGAATACGTGCAGTATTATCTCCGGCTTTCCAGGGTACAAACACCACATTGCGGACAGAAGGAATATCCTGTTCGGAGAATTTATATCCGCATGTAGAGAAATCGAGAATCCGGTTTCCCCGATCATCATTCAGGTAAGTGATCTGGTCATTCTTAACCTGTAAAGCAAAGGTTTGCGCATAACTTTGCACAAACCCAATGCTCAATAATCCTAAAAGGATCGTTCTTACTTGTATATTCATTACAATAAACTTTATCATCTTTTCATCCGGTTACAACAGACTTTTCCGTTTAGACAATGTATCGTAATTGTTCTTCAAGTCTGTCCAATCCACTTTCTTTCTGGTGTCTATACCATTGATGTATTTTTCAATATTGGTATATCCGTCACCGTTGCAGTCCATGTTGGCGTCGGTCGGGTCATTCGGATTCAATCCGTTGGCAATTTCCCAAATATCCGGCATACCGTCGCCGTCCGAGTCTACTACCGCTTCACCTTTATATTCGGGCAGTCCGCCTACCTGACGAATATCTGTGATGATACCTTGCTTGTAAGAATCAGCCGGTAACCGTCTCTTCACGTAAGGAGAGACAAACTCCGGTGCATCTTTCGCATAAATGGCCTTTCCTGTTTGTACGGTTTTAATGACACGTGCATCTACTACGTCACGTTTCGGAAAATTAGCTCCTACATTATCTAATACAAAGGTATAAGCTTTTTTGGTATCCATTACAGTTACCGGTGGCATTTTGAAAGCCTCGTCCGATTTAATTAGCGGCAGAAACTTTGTGGCGTCCACCTCTTCTTTAAGTTGTACGCCTCCGTCCCAGTTATCTTTTGTAACTTTGGCATTGCCATGGATAATATTTCCATTTACGTATGCTTTTCCGAATGAAAGCGGTCTGTTTTTGTCACGTCCCGCTTCCGGTTTGAGAATACGATAAGAAATCGGTTTACCTATCGGAGTGATCGGACCGGGTTTGAAATAGTTGTTTATCATATTGTAGAAACTGTTGTGATCGCCTCCGTCTACGGAACGGTTCCACCAGTTGAAAACAACATTATTGACGAAGTTAAAGTCGCCGTCCATACCTACCGAACTATTCCGGCTGATGTTGGAAGCAAAAAGATTACGGCAGAACATACTGTTATGCCCACCGATGGTTGCACCGAAAGCATGATTGTAGGTATCCAATGCTTCAGAGAAAATAGAATTCTGGATGGTAATGTTTACCGTCGGAAGTTTCAGCCCGTGTCCATCTGCCCCTCTGTTGTATACATGACGGTAGATAGACATGTTTTCATCCAATCCCCAACTGGCGGAGCAATGGTCAATCATGATATTTCCAACCGCATTCCCTCCTACTGCATCATCACGGAAAGCTACGTCCTGCGCACCGCGACGGAAGCGCATGTGGCGAATCACGACATCGTGTGTATCGATCAGGAAAGATTGTCCGGTGACGCAGATACCATCTCCGGGAGCTGTTTGTCCGGCAATCGTTACATAAGGGGCACGTACGCTAATCGGGCTTTTCAAACGAATCACTCCCGCTACATTGAATACAATAATACGTGCACCTCCCGTTTCGCAGGCTTCGCGTAATGTTCCGGGACCGGAATCTTCCAGCGAAGTGACCACGATCACTTTACCTCCACGACCACCGGGAGTATACATACCTCCGCCTTCCGCGCCGGGGAAAGCCGGGATATTACTTTTTATCAAATCTTCGGGTTTGGAGGCCCAAGGCTTATAGCGACGACCTTTCTTTGCTTCTTCTAACACTGTCGGCAAAGCTTTTTCCCATGCCGCATCCGATTTCCGTTCAAACTCCGCTTCTTGTTTTGCTCCTCTTGCTTTTACCGAGTCCGGAATTACAGGATACTGGGCTGCCACAGGTAGTACACAGGCAACCAGCATCCACGCTGATAATACTTTCTTAATGTTGTTCATTCTTTCGAATCTTAATTAGGTTTCTAAAAGGACGATTAAGAAAGCATTTTGTAATCGGTTATCTCTCTCCTTTCCGCCATTCATTCATATATTCGCGAGGGGACTGATTATATTTTTTCCGGAAACACTTACTATAATATCCCGAATCCTTGAATCCGACAGCAAAAGCAATTTCGGAAACACTTAAATCCGTATTTTTAATCAGTTCGATAGATTTATTCAAACGAATCTCTTTTACCAGGTCGACGGGTGCCAGGCCGGTAAGACTCTTCAGTTTCTTGAAGAATGCCGAACGGCTCAATCCGATACCGGATGCTATGGTGTCAATGTTAAAGTCACTGTCGTCCATATTTTCTTCAATGACCTGATGTATCTTTTCGAGAAACTGCACGTCTTTCTTTACCAAAAATTGTTCGTAGCTGTCTTCTTCGGTCGTCGTCTGGTTTTCCATTTGCTGACGGATTCGTTCACGGAACAGTTTCCGTTCGGCAAGCAACTGGTCGATACGTGCCAACAGATATTCCTTACTGAAAGGTTTGGTGATGTAGGCGTTCGCCCCTAAAGTGATCGCTTTGGTCTTGGCGCCTTCATCATTCTTCGCAGTCAGGATAATGACAGGGATATGGCTGATTTGGAAATCTTTGCGGATGGATTGCAACATTTCAAGCCCATCCATTTCGGGCATCATCTGATCGGTCACCACAATATCCGGATGATACAGATGTATTTTCTTCAAACCTTCCACTCCGTTATTAGCAATATGGATATTAAACTTGTCTTCCAACTGAAGCTTTATCAACTGGCAAAGGTCTTTGTTATCTTCCACCAACAGAAGGGTCGGTAATGAAGCGTCGATTTCCGGTTCTTCTTCCTCCGTACCGTCTTCGGATATGGCATTTGCAACAGGATCTTGTTCTACCGCAATAGGGGCTGTCTCCGTATCTCCCACATAGAAATCTACTTCCGACGGGCGGTAATGCTCCTTATCCATCAGGAGTTCCACAATAAACACCGCTCCTTGTCCTTCGGGACTTTCGGCACGAATCTGTCCGTGATGCAGATTGACGATCTCTTTTGAAAGTGCCAATCCGATACCCGTGCCCTGATAATAGGAGTTTTTCGCGTTCTCTCCTTGCGAGAAGCGTTCGAAAATCTCGGTCAGTTTATTTTGTGGAATACCTACTCCGTTATCTTCCACCCGTACGTAACAACGTTTACCGTCGTCTGTCAATCCGGTAGTTATATAAATACTTCCTCCGGAATGAGTGAATTTGAATGCGTTGGATATGATGTTGCGGATAACAATGCTCATTTTTTCCTTGTCCGCCCATACCATAATCGGTTCATCCGGCAACTGGAAAGTAAAACTGATCTCGTTTTCTTCGGAAAGTACCCGGAATTCTTTCTGGAAAGAAGCTATCATCTCATTAAAATCAATTAATGACACATGCAAACGCATCTTGCCGTTCTGAATCTTCCGGAAATCAAGGATCTGATTCACTAATTGCAGCATTTGATTGGTGTTCTTCTCCATCAGATCCACATATTGCAATCCTTTCGGAGAGAGCTTTTCGCGTTCTCTTAGTTCCTGTATCGGACCTTTTATCAATGTCAAAGGAGTGCGCAATTCATGGGAGATATTGGTAAAGAACTTGATTTTCATCTCTGATACCTTCTGCTCGATATAAATATCATTCTTCATTTTGAGCATGAAGAAAGCCAGGCGCAGGCTGAAATAGAGAGCTGCCAAACCTAGAATTACATATATAAGGGTTGCCCACCAGCTCAACCACCACGGTGGAAGGATAGTGATGGCCAGTGTACAGTTGGAAACCAGCTCCGGATTGGCTTCATCTACGGTTTCTACACGGAATGTATAGTCGCCGGGAGGTACGTTGGTATAAGAAGCGATACGATTCTTTCCGTTATAATGCCATTCTTTTTCATATCCTTCAAGTATATATCGGTAAGATACCCGGTTCTGATTATAGAAATTCAATGCGGCAAATTCAATCGTGAACATGGATTGATTGTAGTTCAGTTCGATTGCTTTGGCGTATGTGATGGATTCTTTCAGAATCGGACATTCGCGGAAACTACGCAGATCGCGGTTGGAAACTTTAAAGTCAACAATACGTGTATCGTAGTTCGTATGCAATGTTTCCAGTTTGTCGGGAGAGAATGTCAGGATTCCCTGCCGGGTACCAATCCACAAGTCTCCATTCAAGGTACGGAGGGCACTACCCTCTTCCAGCTCTACGTTCAGGAAACCGTCGTATTTGTCGTAGTTACGAAACTGTTCGGTAGCCTTATTGAAGCAGGACAAGCCAATTTCCGTTGTAAACCACAAGTTGCCGTTTTTATCTTCTACGATGGATTTGACTACATCATTATTCATTCCTTCGCGTATGCCGTATGATTTGAAGATCGGTTCACGCTTTTCTTTATCATAGCGGACTAATTTATTCAAACCGCCTCCGAATACACTTACCCAGATTTGCGAATCAGTATCTTTGTAGAGTACATAAATATCGTTATCCGCTACGTTTGAATTTTCGCTGACCTGGCGGTACGTTTCAAACTGGATCTGTTCGGGGGTAGTGAAATGTCCGTCGAAAGACATCAGACCATCCATTGTTCCTACCCAAATACGTCCGTCTTCATCTTCCGTCATGGTACGTACCTCCATATAAAGACCGTATGCAGGATATTGTTTCAAGCCATTGTATTTATGTATAAAGGTAATTGCTCCGTTCTCTTCGGAAATTAGATTCAGACCTCCTCCCAGTAATCCTACCCAAATGCGTCCCTGGCTGTCCTGATAGGTAAAGTACACATCGTTGTTACTGATAGAATTCGGATTCTTGGGGTCATTGATATAACGGGTAAAACGCAACCCGTGCGGTGAATTCATGTCCGGTTCGGCTTTAACAAGCCCGTTTCCTTTGGTGGAAAACCAAAGATTACCGTCTTTGTCTTCCATAATATGATATACGGCTCCTAACAGATAGTTCTTATCCGAGAAGATTTGTTTCACTTGTCCGTTACGATCTAGGCGATACAGGGCTTGCCAGCGGGTTCCTACCCAAATATCCCCATTTTGCGCCTGGAAGAGAGCACGTATTCCCTGATTCCAAGAAGTCGATCTCTCGGGCACCACCGGAGATGGAGAAACTTCTGTCAGCAGTTGGAATTGCTTCTTGGGGAAATTAAGCCTGTATACTCCGCTGCTCGTAGATGCCAGCCAAAGGATGCCATCTTTATCCAGCAGAAGATGGAAGAAAAGCTGATTGGGAAGATCGTCGGAGAAAGGCTTCAATTGGTTGATACGGGTCATTTCCAGTTTCTCCCTGTCGAATAGAAGAATTTCCCCTCCCGGAGTCATAAAGAACATGCCTTGTTCGCCGGCATCCTGCATTTCAAAATTGCCGATTGCGTTCTGATTGGGGAATGTAAAGCGGTGATGGCTCCTGTTCAGGGGATCATAATAGGTCAATGCCTGGTTACCCTCCTGAAACCATACCTTATCATATTTATCATAGAATATAATTCCATTGTCCTTTTCGGGGATGGTAAAGGGGAGCTTGGTCAACTGTTTGTAGCCGATATTGTACTCGTATGCTCCTTCGTTGGTGGTAATGTACATCAGACCGGATTCCGTTACCAGCAAATTAGAAACCGGCTGTTTGATTTCCGGTATCTCGTAACGGTTGACCACTCCGTTTTGCGGATCAATGCTATAAATGTGGCCTTTCTTGTCTCCCAACCATAAGAATTTAGAATTATAGGAGGCACAAGTAAACTGATCGGGGTTAGCAGATACTTTTTTCTGTATAAAGTCGGCAGGTTTGTCTTTCAGCGCTTCCCCTTTCCGTAGGGACAGAATCTGATAATCCATACCGATCCAATTGATAAATTCGGCTGTTTCGCAGAATATGTTGTGTTTCAGACGCATGTCGTACACGTTCACGTTAGGACGCGAATCATGCAATTGTTTCATCGTTATTTTACCTTCCTTGTCGGTGTACGCACGCAAAAGACTTTTATCTTTTGTCAGCAACAATACGTCGCCGTCTTCGGTCGTCTGAATCTTGATAATCTGAATGTTCTCGGAATATTCTTTCACATCATCGTAGACGACGTGAAAGCTCTCATGCCGTTTATCGAACAGATAGAGTTTACGGTCGATAGTCTTAATCCACAGAAAACCATTCTTATCTTCTACGATGCGCTGAATTTTACGCGGCGGAATGTCTGGGGAATAAAAGCCGTCATGATTATCGTAGGAACGGAATTTACTTCCGTCAAAGCTGCATAGTCCATACCAGGTACCGAACCAGATAAATCCGTCTTGTCCTTTTAATGTACAGTTTACGATATTATTAGGCAAACCACGTTCAGCCGTGTAGTGTTCTACAATCATATTTGGATAGGCAAAAGCATACATGCCTATCATGGATAGTAATAGTATTAGAATATTCCGTTTTCTCATTGATGGCTATAATTGGAATTAAACGTACTCAAAGATAGTCTTTTTTTTTGAATAGTGCTTTAGTAACATATAAAAAACAAGTTGGCAGGTCACCCCGCTAATCACTAATCACTAACCTGCTAATCACTTTATCGTACTATTTTTCAGTTCCAAATTCAGTCTGTTGACGTTCTACTTCATCCAACACTCGTTGGCGTTCTTCCTCTGTCAGTTGTACTTTTCCTTCAGATGATCCCTTGGCCGGGTTTGCATTGAGAGTGGATGGTGTTGTCCTTTGTATTTCATAAGTCTGTTCCTCATAGCAGAAAGGAAGTTCTGCAGGAACACTTTCCAGTTCAATTTCAGTAGCTGTCGGAGCTTGAGTACCCTCAAACTGTACGCGGGCTTTCACCTTTATTTTTCCGGCTTTCCGGGTAGAACGAATCAACACCGGAGCGGAGCCGAACTCCACCGCACGGGGATTAGCGCCAATAGTAGCATCTCCGATGATTTCTCCTTCACCTTCTACCGTGAAAACGATATTCTCTTTTGCCAGACGGCGCACATTCCCACTATCATCGGTTACTTCAGCAACTACGACGATAAAGTCGGAGCCATCAGCTATCAGGTTCACTTTTTGAGTATCTACATAAAGACGTAGTTTGGTGGAACGTCGGGAAGGCATTTTCTTTTGAGTGCATACCACTTTTCCGTTGATGATTCCTTCGGCAACCATGTTCACTTTTTGCCAGTTCTTTTGAGTATAGCTATATCCGCGTGCTTCCCAAAAGTCCCAGACATTCTTGAATATAACGGGAGCATTCGGCATGTGCCCTTTGGCATGAATCACCGGTTTTGTCCAGGTTTTCGTTCCATCATAAATAGAAAGACGGACTGAATCACAGTTTGTGAATACAACTACGTCCTTATCGGAGAACTGCGACATTTCATGAGCAATGAATATCATCGGGCCACATTCTGCCAATGGGTGTTGGAGGCTGGCCGGCGACTGGCTGCGAAATACTTCATACGCATATTTCTTCTGACGGAAAGCATCATAAATACCGCCCCAATAAGGATCCGGATGGTAACCACGCTGATGGTCGAACGGATGCCATTGGGCGCCACCGATAAATAAACCGGTCGTGCGGTACATCTCGTCATAGCTCTTTGCCAAGGACATAGCCTGTACCAGTAACGGGCGTTCTCCCCAACTGCGGCTGGCACGGTTATTATTGTTGTGAGCATACCAGTCGTCTACATTCTCCCCGAATTCACGGGTAAAGATACATTGCTCCGGCTTGTCTTCCTTTTCATCATCACCCGGCCAGCCATAAACAACGTCATAATGCTCTTTCACTCCGGCCGAATGGACATCGGCAGCAGCTACCGGACGTCCCGGATAGGGATATTCTTCTTTGGTAATCTCAAGAGCTTTCAAGGCAAAATCGAGCGGATAGCGGGTTTCATTCAAGATGGGTTCCCACATCAATACGGAAGGGTGATTACGGTCACGACGAATCATTTCGCGGGTATTCTGATGAACCAACTCCCCGAATTTCGGGTCTTTGTTCCAGTACTGCCATCCCGGAGTAGCGACAATCACGAACAAACCGAGCTCGTCACAGGCATCCATAAAGGCAGGGTCTTGGGGATAGTGGGCTACCCTAATAATGGTACATCCGGCATCACGCAGACGTTTGGCGTCACGCCATTGCTGTGAGTTCGGCAAAGCATTGCCTACGTATGCAAAATCCTGATGGCGATTGGCTCCTACCAGTTGCCCGAAAGGTTTGCCATTCAGCCAGAATCCGTCTTTACCACGGAATTCTGCCAGACGAATACCGACACGGGTAATGCCTCCGTCAATGGATTTATTTCCTTTTTTAATACGTGATTGTACCCTATATAAATAAGGTGTATCCGGTGACCAAAGAGTAGGATTCTTTACTTCCATCTGTTGACGGATGGATTTCTTCTCTCCCGGCTTTAAAGAAAGTTTTCCTGAACTGCGTTTGATTACTTTTCCATCCGCATCTGTCAAAGTCGTTTCTACAGTGACTGACTCGGAACGGGCGTCGTCATTCTGAACTTCGGTGTTTACATATACCTGCGCACTCTTTTCACTGATCTTATCAAAATGAACGAATACACCTCCACCGCCAACGATTTGTGAATCAATAGCGTCAGTAATAGCTACCGGAGATTTGGCAATCATCCATACATCACGATAAATGCCACCATGATAAGCAAAGTCTAATGTATATTGACGTTTTCCGGGAGGATAGGATTTGTCATCACTGTTGTCCGTGAAAACAGCGAGCAGACAGGAGTCTCCGGCTTGTACGCCATTGGCGGTCAAGTCTAAAGTAAAAGGCAGATAACCTCCCAGATGTTCCTGAATGCGTTTACCATTCAGATAAAGAATCTGTTTGCCCATAGCTGCTTCAAAATGAAGCACTACCCGTTGCCCTTTTGTTTCGGCGGGGAGGACAAAGTGTTTACGGTACCAAGCCGGTCCCTGATAATTGCGGCATCCGCTTCCTTCGGCCGGCATCAACTCTACGGTATGAGGGGTGGAAACGACATTCCAGGAACGGTCATCGAAGTTTACCGCTTCTGCTCCCCGGACATCGCCTCTGAAAAAGCGCCATCCCGGATTGAAATTATAGACTTGTCGCCCGCTACCGGGAAGCTGGATGAATCCGGCAACCGATGTCTCGGGACGGTAAGTTTCTGTAGCCTGCCCTTTTTCTATCAAGGAAAATAGCAACAGAAAAGCTGATAAGATGATAAATGGTCTTTTATTCATAATTCTTTATTTATATATTTCATTCGTTAAATGGGAATTTATTGGTTAAATGAGAATTTTGCAGTTAAATGAGAATTTTGCAGTTAGGCTGAAAGCCTTACAATTATATATTTATTGGGGTGCCCTGAAAGGGCTTAATTATATAGCGTAGGGCAACGCCCTACGAAAAAAACACACCAGCCACAAGCCCTGAAAGGGCGGAACCGTATACAATTATGCCCTTTCAGGGCGCAAATTCAGATTGTCGTTTTTACGTAGGGCGTTGCCCTACGCTATATAATTAAGCCC